>CADAUE010000082.1 GCA_902790985.1 uncultured Ruminococcus sp. | reverse complement strand
TACTGCAATTAAATTATACTATGAAAGCGCTGACCGGGCAACCCTTTCGGGCTGCCCGGTCTAGTTTTTTGGGATGTCTTAGTGCGACAGCCCCTTTTTTTACTTTATAGGAAACTGTTCGTTTCCGTATAGTAAAAAACGCCCGCCCGGTTTGCACCCGGCGTTGCAACGGGCTGAGAGGCTGTCTAAATCTACGATCTGGTTACAGCACCCTACACAGGAGATGGTTGTGCGATGCCCCGCCGGAGCTGCGGCAATCTTGATCGCACGCGCATGACGGAGAAGATATTCTTACGCGAAAAAAAGGCTGCCTTTCGGGCAGCCTTTCCGATTTGCTGACAGGCGATTATTTGATTGCTTTCTCGATCTCTGCGTTGATCGCTTCATGGTCCTCGCCGATGACCAGATAGACGAAGTTGCCGCTGACCTTGACCTCACAGGCCTCTACCATGCTGACCTGTCCCGCGTCATAGCTTTTCGCGTTGCTCAGCTGAGAGCGCAGACGCGCGTCGAGCAGAGCCTTGATGCTGTCGGTAGCCTTGCTGTCTGTCGCTTCGATGATGACGATCTCGTTGTAGTCCTTAGCCGAAGAAGCGATCTCTGCGGCAAACTGCTTGACAGAAGCGGGATCGATTTGATAGTAGCGGTTCAGGTTGTCGGTATCCTCAACGGCTTTCATACCGCTCAGACTGTAGGTGTTATTGATATTGTCCAGCACAGCGCCGAGGTCTACGTTCTTCGCGCCGCAGGCGGCGAGGAGCGCCATGACCAGCACAGCCGCTGTGATAACGGTTAATATTCTTTTCATAGTGTAACCTTCTCTCCGTTTGATGAGGTTATTATACTCCATCCTTGCGGAAAAATCAACCTGCATATTGCCTGTCGGATCTTGTTATGTTATACTGGAAACGAGGTGATCAAATGAAAACAGGTACAGTAGAAGTCAACGATATCATCATGGATTATTTCACGTTCGGTAGGGGAGAAAAGCCCTTTATCATCCTGCCCGGCGTCGACTGCAAGAGCATCATCCCCGCCGCGAGAGCGATACGGGCGGCTTACCGCGCGTTTGAAGATGAGTACACCGTCTATGTCTTCGACCGCCGCAAAAATATCCCCGATCCTTATCCCATCCGTCAGATGGCTCATGACACGGCGGCAGCGATGGAGACGCTCGGTATCCGCGACGCCTATATCTTCGGCGCGTCACAGGGCGGTATGATCGCGATGTGCATCGCCATCGACCACCCCGAGCTGGTACACGCGCTCGCGCTCGGCTCGACCGCCTGTCAGATCGACAACGAATCCGACAACGGTACCGAGCGTTGGATCGAACTGGCCAAGGCGGGAGATATGACGGGACTGACCGCTGATTTTATCGAAGGATTGTACGGCGAGGAAACGATCAAAAAATTCAAAGACGTTTTCCTGCATCTCAACGACAATGTTACCGAAGAGGGCTTGCGCCGTTTTATCATCATGGTCGAGGCGATCAACGGCTTTGACGTCTATGAGGAGCTCCCAAAGATCACCTGCCCGACGCTGGTCATCGGCTGTGAGGGCGACAAGATCCTGCCCGCTGAACATTCGAAAAAGATCGCTGAAAAGCTCGGATGTGAGCTGTATCTCTACGGCAAAGAGTACGGTCACGCCGTCTTTGATGAAGCACCCGACTACAAACAGCGGCTTTTGGATTTTTACGCGACTGCATGAGCTATTATTCTTTAAACGAATATTATAAACAAAAATACGGCAAAAAAGTCTATCGCCTTGCCATCAGCGGCGGTATGACCTGTCCCAACCGCGACGGCTCCCTCGGTACACGCGGCTGTATCTTTTGCAGCGCGGGCGGATCGGGCGAGTTCGCCGCATCCTGTGATCTTTCTGTCCGAGACCGGCTCGAAGCGGCAAAACGCCGCGTCAGCCGAAAAACCGCCGACGACGTCTATATCGCGTATTTTCAGCCTTTCACCAACACCTACGCGGATGTAAATAGGCTCCGAAGGCTGTACGAAGAAGCGATCGCGCCCGATTTCATCGTAGGGCTGGCGATCGGCACGCGCCCGGACTGTCTTCCGCCCGAGGTGATTGATCTGTTGTTTGAGATCAACGCGAAAAAGCCCGTGACCGTGGAGCTCGGGCTGCAGACGATCCATGAAGCGACCGCGCGCGCTATCCGCCGCGGTTATCCGCTCGAGGTCTATGACAAGGCGGTCGACGACTTGCACCGGATCGGCGTGAACGTTATCACCCATGTGATCCTCGGACTGCCCGGCGAGACAGAGAAGATGATGTACGAGACCGTGCGTTACATCGCCGACAAAACCGACGGCGTCAAGCTCCAGCTGCTCCATGTCCTCTCGGATACCGATCTCGCCGATCTATATCGAAAGGGCGAATTTTCTACGCTTTCTTTAGAGGATTACACGCGTATTCTGTGCTATTGCATCGAGCTGCTGCCGAAGAACGTCGTTATCTGCCGTATCACGGGCGACGGCGACAAACGATCACTGATCGCGCCGCTGTGGAGCGCCGACAAAAAACGTGTGCTGAATTTCATAAACGCCTATATTCGCGACCACAATATAGAGCAGGGGACATGTTATGAACCAAAAAATAACCGGTAACAGCCTTTTAATAATTCTAAATTAGAAATATATCCGAAGAATCATGTGCTATACTTTGTCCGCATATGTAGAAATATGTCTGATGGAATAGTGATCATGAGATAGAATCTATGGAAATACTGTGGAGATGAAGTATATATGAAAATAACATTCGTGGTTTTGGCAGCGCTGCTGTGCTGCGCGACACTCGTTCTCAGCGGCTGCAAATCCGCTGTTGACAAGCAGAAGGCGACCGAGCCTGCCGAACAGACCGTAGCGGCTACCGAAGCGAGCGGTTATGACGAGACCACGCCCAAGAGCGCCGAGTGGTTCGACAGTGCGGTGTTCGTCGGCGACAGCGTTACCTTAAAGCTGAGCTATTACTGTGAGTCCCATCCCGAGGCGCTTGGCGACGCGTCCTTCTTCTGCGCCGGCAGCCTCGGCTACACCAACGCGCTGTGGAAGATCGACGATCCCGAGGCGGTGCATCCCTACTATCAAGGTCAAAATTACCTTGCCGAGCAGTGTGTTGAGATTACCGGCAAAAGCAACGTGTTCATCATGCTGGGCATGAACGATATCGGGCTTTACGGGACCGAGGGCGCGATGGAGAGCTGCAAGACTCTCGTCAGCCATATTCTCGAAAAGTCCCCGAACGCGCGTATCTATATCCAGTCTGTCACCCCGATGATCAAGTCCGCGCAGATGGATAGCTTCAACAATACGCTGGTCAAAGAGTTCGACGGTATGCTCAAAGCCTATTGCGAACAGAACAAGTACAAGTATCTTGATGTGTTCTCTGCTCTTGCGGACAAAGACGGCAACCTGCCCGACAATCTGTGCAGCGATCCCGACAGCATGGGTCTGCACTTCAACGACACCTCCTGCGAGATGTGGGCGGATTACTTGAAGAAGAACGCGTAAAAACAGAAACAGAAACCAAATAGGAGGTCATTATGAAAAGAATTCTATGTATCGTACTGGCTGTTCTGATGACCGCGGCGGTATTCTCCGCCTGCGGCGCCAAGGCAAAGCCCTTGAGCGACATTTTCAGCGGGATCAAGTCGGAGTACAAGCTTACCGATATGGTAGAGTACACCGACGTCAATTCTCTTGAACGCACCTACGGCATCACCGCCGATGACGTTGACGAAGTCGCGGGCGGCGTAAACAATTCGGGCGTCGATATGGAGGAGATCGTTCTCGTCAAGGCGAAGAACGCCGATACCGCCAAGACTGTAGCGGAGAAGCTCACCAACCGTCTGAACTCGAAGCTCGCCGAGACCAAGAGCTACAACCCCGAGCAGTACGCGATCGTTGAGAAAAGCTCTGTCGATACCGACAATCTCTATGTCTCTCTGATCATTTCCAAGGATCTGGACGGCATCAAGAAGCTCTACAAAGAGGGCATCGGCGTCAAGTGATCCGATAATAAAAAGCAAGGAGCTATCCGTTCGATAGCTCCTTTTTGTATGTCTTTTTCAATAGCCCTTGGCGATCCCACAAAGGTATGCAGAAACTTTTGGAGACCGCCATGTTGCTTGTTTTCTTTGAGATGATGGTTTGTTTGTCACGGCTTTTTTTATACTAATCCTTATTCACCTGTGATGATGCTTCTGATCTCTTCCTCCGCCGCCTTGATCTCGTCCGCGAATTCTCGTGCCGTAACGCGGATCGCGCCGTTGCCGAGGATGATCAGCTGCTCCATACCGTCGGAGGTGACGACCCTCACGCGGTTGTTTTTCGCCAGCTGATACGACGCTCTTTCGATGTACATGTCCGCGGTCTCAGCCTCTTTGGTATAGACGATGGTGATGTTGTTGAACTTCTCCACCTCGCGCTGATGCCCCTTGATCTTGTACGCGTCAAAGACGAGGATCAGCTCACACTTCCTGTACCCTTGATAGTTGCACAGGGTGTTGATCAAGAGATTCCGCGCTACCTTCATATGCTCCGCGACCAGCTCCCTCAGATGATCCCACGCGTGGATGATGTTGTAGCCGTCTACCAGCACATATTCGACGCCGTTGTAGTCCGAGGGCAGATTCTTTTTCTTTTTCTTCGGATCGTATTCGACCGTTTTGTACCGCTTCGGCTCGCTGTACTGCTTTCTTCTGACAGGCCCGTAGGTTTGTTCAAAGATGCTCATCAGCTCTTTGTCCAGAGCGAAGGTATCCTTTTGACTTTTGTACCGCGACAGATCGCGCGGCGATGGGGCAGGGGAGCCGTCGTTTTGCTTTTCCTGCAAGACGCTTGGCAGGTGCATGTGCTGCGGCACTTCGTCCCACTTGACGTTATGCCCCGCTCCGTGAGAGCAAAAAATCGAGTCCGCGGTATTCTCGAGGTCGCTGTCCGCGTCGTAGCCGATCGCTGAGATGACCTCATCGGCGTTGTGACACGGCTCATAGCCCTTGAAGGCGGTTGAAAGTCTGCCCGCGCCGTGGCTGTACTGCATAAGCTCCTTGGTGTAGCCGCGCATTTCGGACACAGGCGCCGTGCCGCTGAGGGTCGCTGTATCGCCGTCGGTCTCGGGAGGATCGAACGTTCCCGCCATGCGTGTGATATCATTCATTGCTCTGCCCAGATTCTCTGCGGGAACAGCGAGCGTGAACCGGAACACCGGCTCGAGCAATATGCTTTCCGCTGAACGCAATCCCTGCCGTACCGCCCGATAGGTCGCCTGACGAAAATCCCCGCCTTCCGTGTGCTTCGGGTGTGCCCTGCCGGCTTTCAAGATGATCTCCATATCCGTGATCGGCGAACCTGTCAGCACGCCGAGGTGCGTTTTTTCATAGAGATGGGTGAGGATGAGCCGCTGCCAGTTTTTGTCGAGGTCATCCTCGGGACACTCCGTCGCAAAGACAAGCCCGCTGTCGCGCTTTAGGGGCTTGAGCAGCAAATGCACCTCCGCGTAGTGTCTGAGCGGTTCAAAGTGTCCGACGCCCTCGACCGGGCCGGTGATGGTTTCCTTGTAGATGATACTGCCCTGACCGAAGTCGACCGAAAAGCCGAATCTTTCTTCGATGATGCTCTTGAGGATCTCGAGCTGTATCTCGCCCATGAGCTGCATCTGTATCTCGCCGTACCGCTCGTTCCACACGACCTTGAGCTGCGGATCTTCGGCTTCCAGAATCCTAAGCTTTGAGAGCGCCGTGTGCACGTCGATCCCCTCGGGCAGCTGTACAGAGTAGGTGAGGACGGGTTCGAGCACAGGCAGAGCGCCGTCGCTCTCGACGCCCAGACCGTCGCCGGGGCGTGTGAAGCTGATACCTATCACCGCACAGACCGTACCGCTTTCGACCTCGTCGGGAGCGGTGAATTTTTCGCCCGAGTAGATACGGATCTGACTGACCTTTTCGTTGTCGGTATTTCTGTCGCTTTTGAGAACATCCCGTACTCTCAGCCTGCCGCCGGTGATCTTCATCCATGTCAGCCTGCCGCCCTGTCTATCTTCCGAGATCTTGTAGACACGAGCGGCAAATTCACCACCGTAGTGTTTTTCGGAGGTATAGCGGACGAGCAGTCGTAAAAAATCCTCTACGCCGTCCAGCCTCAGCGCCGAACCGAACAGACAGGGAAAGACCCTCCTTTTCTCGATCGCCGCCGTAATGCTTTTGTCGCTGACGCCGCCGCTCTCGTCAAATTCCTCCAGCAGCCCTTCGTCGCACAGCGCGATATTCTCGTATAGTGTATCTGTCTTTGCGGAAAAATCCACACAGCGTTCGCTGAGCTTTTCTTTCAGATCATTCAGCACGCGATCCTGGTCCGCACCGTCCATATCCATTTTGTTGACAAAGAGAAAGCACGGCACGCGGTACTTCCTCAGCAGCTGCCACAGTGTGACCGTGTGGCTCTGTACGCCGTCCGTACCGCTGACGACTAAAATCGCGTAGTCCAGCACCTGCAGCGTGCGTTCCGTCTCCGCGGAAAAGTCCACATGTCCCGGGGTGTCCAGCAGGGTGAAACGTGTGTTCTCGTATTGCATGACCGCTTGTTTGGAGAAGATCGTGATCCCGCGGTCTCTCTCGAGCCGAAAGTTGTCGAGGAAGCTGTCCTTGTGATCGACCCGCCCGAGCTTTTTGATCGCGCCCGAGATATACATCATCGCTTCGCTGAGCGTCGTTTTTCCCGAATCGACATGGGCTAGGATCCCGACTACGCTCTGCTTCATGCTTTCACCCCTTTCGTTATGTAACCTTAGTTTATCTCATTCCCGCGGTTTCTGTCAAGTATACAGCCGCCCGCACGGAGAGAAATGAGAAAATCATAAGAATTATTCGGTTATTTAGTAAATATTTCAAATTTACACCTTGATTTCATAATCCGTTTGTAGTAAAATAACAATGATGTAACAATTACATTTAAAATATTTCTTAGGAGGAATTATTATGTCAGTAAAAGTTGCTATTAACGGCTTTGGCCGTATCGGCCGTCTGGCTTTCCGTCAGATGTTCGGTGCAGAGGGTTATGAGGTAGTTGCTATCAATGACCTGACCAACCCCGCTATGCTCGCAAACCTGCTGAAGTACGACACCGCCCAGAAGGGTTACTGCGGTGTTATCGGCGAGGGTCTGCACACTGTTGAGGCAGGCGAGAACTCCATTATCGTTGACGGTAAGGAGATCACCATCTATGCTGAGGCTGACGCTTCCAAGCTGCCTTGGGGCGAGATCGGCGTAGACGTCGTTCTCGAGTGCACAGGCTTCTACTGCTCCAAGGAGAAGTCCATGGCTCACATCAACGCAGGTGCTAAGAAGGTCGTTATCTCCGCTCCCGCGGGCAAAGACCTCAAGACCATCGTATTCAGCGTTAACGAGGATACTCTGACCGCTGACGATCAGATCATCTCCGCTGCTTCCTGCACCACCAACTGCTTAGCTCCCATGGCTAACACTCTGAACAAGTACGCTCCCATCCAGACCGGTATCATGTGCACTGTTCACGCTTACACCGGCGACCAGATGATCCTCGACGGTCCTCATCGCAAGGGCGACATGAGAAGAGCTCGCGCGGGCGCTTCCAACATCGTTCCCAACTCCACCGGCGCTGCTAAGGCGATCGGTCTTGTTATCCCCGAGCTGAACGGTAAGCTCATCGGCGCTGCTCAGCGTGTTCCGGTTCCGACCGGTTCCACCACCATCCTGACCGCTGTTGTCAAGGGTGACGACGTTACCGTAGAGGGCATCAACGCCGCTATGAAGGCTGCCGCTTCTGACAGCTTCGGCTACAACGAGGATCCGATCGTATCTTCCGACGTTATCGGTATGCGCTTCGGTTCTCTGTTTGACGCTACCCAGACCATGGTATCCCCGATCGGCGACGGTCTGTATGAGGTACAGGTAGTTTCTTGGTATGACAACGAGAACTCCTACACTTCTCAGATGGTTCGCACCATCAAGTATTTTGCTGAGCTGTAATCGTTCATTACACTCAGTAGCTGAGGCGGGACAGGCTCTCAGAGAATCCGGCTGAGAACATGTTTTGCTAAAGCGGATATATCGCAATTTCGCGGCTGTGCCTTGTGCACAGCCGCTTTTGCTTGGACACGGAGTGTCTTATACACCATACTGTAAAACTTTCGATTCAGTCTGAGAACCCGTGGTCACAGCTTTTCGATCTGCCGCCATACGCTCGGACACG
>CADAUE010000081.1 GCA_902790985.1 uncultured Ruminococcus sp. | reverse complement strand
TTCTGCGAGCGCATTTTCGGACCTACCAAGGACTGGGAGTGCCACTGCGGTAAGTACAAGCGCATCCGCTTCAAGGGCAAGATCTGCGACCGCTGCGGCGTTGAGGTCACCCGCGCCAAGGTCAGACGCGAGCGTATGGGTCATATCGAGCTTGCCGCTCCCGTCTCGCACATCTGGTACTTCAAGGGTATCCCGTCCCGTATCTCTCTGATGCTGGACATCTCTCCGAGGACCCTCGAAAAAGTGTTATACTTCTCTTCCTACATTGTCACCGATCCGGGCGACGCGAGAGAGCTTTCGAAGCTCCAGCTCCTTTCTGAGCAGGAGTATCGCGATATGCGCGAAAAGTATGAGGATGATTTTTCCGCAGGCATGGGCGCCGAGGCGATCCGCGACCTGCTCAAGGAGATCGACCTCGAAGCCCTCTCCGCTGAGATCAAGGAAGAGCTGGAGAACTGCTCCACCTCTCAGAAGAGAGCCAGACTCTCCAAGAGATTAGAGGTTGTCGAGGCGTTCCGCCTTTCCGGTAACCGTCCCGAGTGGATGATCATGGAAGTCCTCCCTGTCATCCCTCCGGATATCCGTCCGATGGTACAGCTCGACGGCGGCCGTTTCGCGACCTCCGACCTCAACGACCTGTACCGCCGTGTCATCAACCGTAACAACCGTCTCGCAAGATTGCTCGAGCTGGAAGCGCCCGACATCATCATCCGCAACGAGAAGCGTATGCTGCAGGAGGCTGTGGACGCGCTGATCGATAACGGCAGACGCGGTCGACCCGTGACAGGCCCCTCCAACCGTTCGCTGAAATCTCTGTCCGATATGCTGAAAGGTAAGCAGGGTCGTTTCAGACAGAACCTGCTGGGTAAGCGTGTCGACTACTCCGGCCGTTCGGTTATCGTCGTCGGTCCTGAGCTGAAGATGTACCAGTGCGGTCTGCCGAAAGAAATGGCGCTGGAGCTCTTCAAGCCCTTCGTCATGAAGCGTCTGGTCGAGACCAAGGTTTCTCAGAACATCAAGGCCGCCCGCAAGGCGGTAGAGAGAGCAAAGCCCGAGGTTTGGGACGCGCTCGAGGTGGTCATCAAGGGCCATCCCGTCCTGCTCAACCGTGCGCCTACGCTCCATAGATTAGGTATCCAGGCGTTCGAGCCGGTGCTGGTAGAGGGTCGTGCGTTAAAGCTCCATCCGCTGGTTTGTACCGCGTACAACGCCGACTTCGACGGCGACCAGATGGCTGTCCACGTACCGCTGTCCGCTGAGGCACAGGCTGAGGCTCGCTTCCTCATGCTCGCCGCGGGCAACCTCTTGAAGCCCTCCGACGGTAAGCCTGTCGTCGTTCCGACCCAGGATATGATCCTCGGTTCTTACTATCTGACCCTCGATAAGGACGGCGAGCCCGGCGAAGGCAAGGCGTTCAAGGATGTTGACGAGGCGCTGATGGCGTATCAGACTCACTATGTCACCCTCCACAGCAAGATCAAGGTCAGACGTGAGATCGAGATCGACGGCGAGAAGAAGAGCGGTATCATCGATACCACCGTCGGCAAGATCATCTTCAACCGCGCGATCCCGCAGGATCTCGGCTTCGTTGACAGATCGGTCGAAGAAAACCTCTTCAAATTCGAGGTAGACTTCCTCGTCGGTAAGAAGCAGCTCGGTAAGATCATCGATGCCTGCATCCGCGTTCACGGTACCGAGGTGACCGCCGAGGTGCTGGATAAGATCAAGGCACAGGGCTACAAGTACTCCACCATCGGCGCGATCACCGTCGCTGTCTGCGACGCGACCATCCCGCCCGAGAAGCGTGAGATCATCTCGAAGGCTGAGAAAGACGTCGACGCGATCCGCGAAGAGTTCAACATGGGTCTTCGCTCCGATCAGGAAAGATACGAAAAGGTGCTTTCCATCTGGGAGAAGGCGACCAACGACGTTACCGAAAAGCTGCAGGGCAACCTGGATAGATATAATCCGATCTACATGATGGCCGATTCCGGCGCGCGTGGTTCTATGAGCCAGATCCGTCAGCTCGCGGGTATGCGCGGACTGATCGCGAACACCTCCGGTAAGACCATCGAGATCCCGATCAGAGCGAATTATCGTGAAGGTCTGAACATCTTAGAGTACTTCATCTCCTCGCGCGGCGCCCGTAAGGGTCTTGCCGATACCGCGCTGCGTACCGCCGACTCGGGTTACCTGACCCGCCGTCTGGTCGATGTATCGCAGGAGGTCATCATCCGTGACGACGACTGTCACGCGAACGACGGCCTCGAGGTCTTTGACATCAAAGCGGGCAAGCAGGTCATCGAAGAGATGCACGAGCGTCTGATCGGACGTTACCTCGTCCGCGACTTCTGCGATGAGAACGGCAACGTTCTGGTGTCTAAGGATACGCTCATGGGCGATAAAGAAGCCGATATCATCTGCAACTCCGGCGTAGAGAGCGTCGAGATCCGCTCGATCCTCGCCTGCCGCTCCAAACACGGCGTTTGCAAGAAGTGCTACGGCGCGAACCTTGCGAACGGTCAGCCTGTCACCGTCGGTGAGGCGGTCGGTATCATCGCGGCACAGTCCATCGGTGAGCCCGGTACACAGCTGACGATGCGTACCTTCCATACCGGCGGCGTCGCTTCCGCAGAGGATATCACCCAGGGTTTGCCGCGTGTTGAAGAGCTGTTCGAGACCCGTAAGCCCAAGAACCTCGCGATCATCTCCGAGATCGACGGCGAGGTGCGCTTCGAAGAGATCAAAAATACCCGTCACGCGATCGTGTTCAACACCGAGACCGGCGAGGAAAAGAGCTATCTGATCCCCTTCGGCTTCCGTGTAGCGGTTGAGGAAGGTCATCAGATCAAGAAGGGCGACAAGATCACCGACGGCGCTGTGAACCCCCACGATATCCTCGATATCATGGGCGCGAAGGCGGTTCAAGACTACTTGATCTCCGAGGTACAGAGCACCTACCGCTTACAGGGTGTTGATATCAACGATAAGCACATCGAGGTCATCGTACGACAGATGCTCAAGAAGGTAAGAGTAGAGGATCCGGGTTCGACAGAGTTCATGCCCGGTCAGATGTACAACCGCACCGATGTTCTTTATGCGAATAAAGAAATAAAAGAGCGTATCGCGAACGGAGAAGAGGGGCTCAAAGAAGCGACCTGGACACAGCTGCTGCTTGGTATCACCAAGGCTTCTCTGGCGACCGACAGCTTCCTGTCCGCGGCTTCCTTCCAGGAGACCACCCGCGTACTCACCGACGCCGCGATCAAGGGCAAGGTCGATCCGCTGGTCGGCTTGAAGGAAAATGTCTTGATCGGTAAGCTCGTACCTGCCGGTACCGGTATGGCGCGTTACAACAACATCGAGCTCGAGGAGAATTACATCCCCACCGCTCCCGCCGCTCCGACAGAAGAATAAATCATCCCATTGGCGGATCTCCTTCGGGAGGTCCGCTTTCTGTTGCCCATATGATTATGTTTTCTAAAAAACGATTTAGATTGTTGTGCAAAACTGCCAAAAATAACCTTGATTTTTCTATGCCGTAAAACGGGACAAAAGCGGTTGGTTTTATTGAAAAGGTTACGTGATTGTAATATAATAATCATAATAGCATGAGTATGTCCCGCATGGCTTTTTGCGGTACGCTCAGTTAAATAACGAAAGCGGTTTTGCGCCCGACGCGGCCGTTTCGTATCGATTAGGAGGAGATATAACATGAGAAAAAGTAAGCGGATCATCAGTTTGATCCTGGTCTTGACGATGATTCTTTCGATCTTTTCGATCGGCATCATCCAGACCTCTGCTGCAGTCAATGAGGAGAACTATCAAAACCCTCCCTATGAGCCGGCTCTGCTGGGTGATATTGACCGCAACGGTAGGATCGACGGTAATGATGTATTTGTCCTTAGATGCTCTATCGCAAAAAGAGAAGGATATATCCGATATGATCAGATCCCCAAAGATTCTATCGATTACAAAGTAGCCGATTGCTTCAAGGACGCCGAAAATGGTTTTGATTCGACCATCGACGGTAACGATGTATGGCTGCTTCGTTGCTTTATCGCCCACAAGAAAGAAGCTGAGGGCAAAGGAATCGGCGAGCCGGTCTATCCGGATTATGCCGATATCACGATCTACGGGCTGA
This sequence comes from uncultured Ruminococcus sp., assembly GCA_902790985.1. Classification (GTDB taxonomy): domain Bacteria; phylum Bacillota; class Clostridia; order Oscillospirales; family Acutalibacteraceae; genus Ruminococcoides. The sequence continues at coordinate 4,197 of CADAUE010000081.1, read as the reverse complement.
ACGGTCAGTCCGAGACCAGGAGATTCAACGTCGGCGATTCTTTCAATGTCTATACTTCTCTGAACGCTTCCGAGGCGTTTGACGGCGGCTGGATCTCTTCTGTTGCCGCGACTCAGACCTATTCTTCCGATTCTCTGAGCCTGACTACCGCTCGTGATACAAGCGGTATCTTTACGGATAACGCGTCCGCGTTCCCGGTGCTGGGCAGCAACGCGATCGGCAGAAATGTACAGGACGGATCAGTCAAGTATAATGCTTCGACTCCCTATGTCGGCGATCAGGCGTTTGGCTTCGATTCAGACGATGATTTGTTGATGGTAACGACTTATACGGTTACCCGCGGCGGTACAGGCGAGGTCAGGAACGCTCTGACAACTCTGGTTGCAGCGGATGATGATCTGACCCGGTTGGTCGATCAAGGCGTAGTCGGTGACGATGTTACGCTGACTGTAAACGCCACCTTTGATAAGCCCGGTGAAATCCCCGAGCCTGTGACTGAGCCTGCGACTCAGCCGGCAACACAGCCTGCGACTCAGCCTGCAACTCAGCCGGCAACACAGCCTGCGACTCAGCCTGCGACTCAGCCTGCAACTCAGCCTGCGACACAGCCTGCAACACAGCCCGCGACTCAGCCGGCGACTCAGGCTCCCGATACTAAGGCGACCGTCACCCTGCACGGTCTGTTCGGTCAGATCGAGACCCGTGAGTTCAACGTAGGCGATACCTTCACCGTCTATACCTACATGAACACCAAGAACGTCCTCAACGATGAGGGCGATCCCAGCAACGGCGCGATCGGCGCATTGAAGGGTCAGCAGAACTACGACACAGACAAGCTGCAGCTCAACGACGAGTACAGCGCGAGAACCGGCGGTATCAAGGATCTTGCCGGTATGTTCCCGATCACCGGTACAAGCACCGTCGCTAAGGGCGATGATCCCGGTAAAATCACCTTTACCGCATCTACACCTAACACCTATGAAGATTGTGACTTTGTCTTTAATTCTGACGACAGCGGTCTGATCATCTCTCACTATACCGTGACCGCCAACGGACAGGCAGACATTTACACAACCTTAGAGAACCTCGGCGTAGGCGATGAATCTCTCACCAGGATCGTAGATAAGGGCGAGATCAAGAATAACAACTTCACTGTGAAATCTTACTTCGATCCGGTTGAGGTTTCTACTGAGCCCGCGACACAGCCTGCGACACAGCCTGCGACTGAGAAGGCTACCGAGAAAGCTACCGAAGCTCCGACCGAAAAGGCTACCGAGGTTCCGACCGATCCTCCTGTCACCGTCACCGACGGCTTCCATCTTGTCGGAACCTTCAGCAACTGGGAAGTGGCAGACGATGCTTATCTGTTCAGCGAGAATACCGCTAATCCCGGCGAGTACATGCTCTCTGCTGCGCTGACCGCAGGCGACGGCATCAAGGTCGTTGAGGTCAAAAACGGCGCGATCGCTACATGGTATCCCGACGGCACAGGTAACGAGTATGTGGTTGATGCGGCTCATGCCGGTGACGTCACGATCTATTTCAAGAATACCAACCAAGCTGATTGGAGCGCATTCGGTGGTTATATGTACATCGATAACGGGGCTACGCCCGATGATCCTACCGAGGCTCCGACCGACGCGCCTGCCGATACGATCACCGTCTACTTCACCGATGCTCAGAACTGGGGCAGCGTGAATGTGTACTACTGGCCGAACGGCAGCGAGTGGCCGGGTTCTGCCGCTGAAAAGTATGAGGTCAACGGCTACAATCAGCAGGTTTACAAAGCAACTGTTCCCGTAAATGTCGACGGTATCGTCTTCAACGGAGGCGGCAAGCAGACGGTTGATATCACTACCGGTATCGCGGATGGCGCTCAGTGGTACACCTTGAACACCACCGACGCTTCGGGTCACTACAATGTCGCACTCGCAGGCGACGAGCCCACTCCCACACCTACTGAGGCTCCGACTCCTTCGAGCAACGACGTCGTCTTTGAACCCGGTGACGCAGGCGCCGGCAGTCCCGCTTGGTTTGCATGGGTATACAACGGCAGCAAGGCTGACCAGTGGATCCAGGGAACCACCGACGGCTCCGGCAACGTTACTTTCCCCGGCGCAGGCGACTTTGGCGGTATGGTAATCGTCAGGATGCCTACCGGTTCTACTTCCGGCGCATGGAGCGGATACTGGAACCGTACCGGCGATATCACGATCCAGAAGGGCAAGACCCTCTATTTCACCGGTTGGAATAATGACTACTTCAACACTGCGTGGAAATAAATAAATTCACAAACCATCTACAAGGGGCAGACTTCGGTCTGCCCCTTCTGTGTGCTTGACGGATGAGTTTCGGACGGTTATAATGGTAAAAAAGAATCGGCAGATCGTCGCGATCGGGATGTATGCCGTAAACAGGAGGACGTTATGAGATTAGATAAATTTTTGAAGGTTTCGAGGATCATCAAGCGCCGCACCGTGGCGAACGAGGTCTGTGACGCGGGCAAGGCGGTCGTCAACGGCAAGGTCGCCCGCGCTTCATACGATGTGAAGGTCGGCGACGTGGTCGAGCTGAACTTCGAGTCACGCTCGGTCAAGTTCCGCGTGGACAAGGTCGTGGAGACTATCCGCAAAGAGGACGTCGGCACGATGTATACGCCGCTGTAAGTTTAGGGGAGCGGCCGGCTCATGCCTGCTTTTCTGCAACGTTACAGAGTATGGTAGGGGAGATGATACGATGTGTTTGATCTGTGACAGGATCGGGATGATCAAAAACGGTGAGAATCCGTACTTCGTCAAGGAATTGCGGACAGGGTATTGAGATTGCAACAAATCGAAGGTATCTGTAGCAATATAGCATACAGTCCTCGGAGGGCGACTCTCATATCTACTATTCTATAATGAAAGGGTGCCTTAAAATGAAAAGAAAAAGACAACTGCTTATAATTATTGCTGTGGTTCTCTCTTTGATTATCATTTGTTTTTTCACGTTTTTTGTTGCAACTGGACTGTTTATAAAACCTAATAATGAGGAAATCACATTTTTAAGCGCACATAACTCAACAGTAGCTGCTGTAACTGATATTGGTAATGTTTATGTAAAAGGAGACGTCTCTCATGAATTGAGATATGGTGTAGATCGATTTCGACAATTTCTTATACGTAATTCTGATACGTTTGTTAAGATTTATGATAAAAACGATGCCATTACAGTGAATCTGTCTGAAGACGGAGGTTGTATTATTACAAAGCAATCTGATGTTTATGTATTTATAAAAAACAGTTCCGAAAAGTATCAAACTCCAACCTATTTATGTTCTGGTTATAATAAAGCATATCTCGCCGACGATAACATATATTTGCTAAATTCAAATGGTGAATATGGATTTATCAGCATAGAAAAGCCTGATATTTTTAATCTTTTGTGTAAAGATGTCGTTGATTTTGATATTGAATACTCTAATTCAGAATTATATCCATATGGCATCAGTTTTGTTTTGACAAAAAACAATCATTTATATGTTTCAGATTTAAAAAAAGCCATTAATGATACTGAGGCATATATTGAAGACGTGGCTGGTTTCAATTCTATCGCTTTCTGCGCTGATTATCTAAATGATAATAAAATGAAGAAATATATTGAAATAAGCATAGTCAACCGCAAAGGGGAAGCTTTTTGGTACGAAGGTGATTTAGATGAGAATTACGATAGAATTGTAGATCAAACTAATTACGTCAAAGTGGGAAATGATGTTTCAATTGTAGCTTCTTATCCAAGAGGGTGTGCAATGCTAGACGACAAACATCAAGTCTCGCTATATGGTTATGATTTCGGACATGAAGATTTTATTTCGGGACAAATACTTTTTTATGATGTCAAGAATATTTTTTCAAGTAGTTGCAATCTGTTTTTACTATATCAAAATGGAGATATTGACTATTTCGGATTTAATGCTAGTACTGGTTCAACACGATATTTTACTTAGTAGCAATTAATTTGTATTCAATAACAGCGAGTTGCAATACTGTATTTACCGACAACACTGGTACAATATCAAGGGCGATTGACCATACCAACAATCTACAGTATGATTATACCTATGACAGCACAGACAGGCTGATTAGCTCTTCAGTCACCAATTCGAATAACAATCAGCGAAAGGCGATGTTTGAGTACAGCTTTGACGCGAATAATAAC
>CADAUE010000080.1 GCA_902790985.1 uncultured Ruminococcus sp. | reverse complement strand
TCGTTACTCCGCTCTGACCCGTTCCTTCCCCGAGAGAGCCGAGGAGCTCTTTGAGAAGGCGGAGAAGACCGCTGAGGCTCGCTACGAGACCCTCACCGAGAGAGCGAAATAACCACCGCAGTGGATTTTCTGTCACGAACTCCCGTTGAGTGAATCCGAAAAAGCGGCGCGCCGCCCCTCACCGAGAGAGCAAAGAGTGAATAATTAATATAGATTGGCATTGCGACGTGGCAATCTCTACCTAATAATTAAGGTAAATCGTACCCCCGAGGAAAAATCCTCGGGGGTACCTTATTATTTATTGGTTTTAGGATTGTTGGTGCGTTCAAGAATATAGTCAACGCTTACATCATAGTAATCAGCCAGCTTGATCAATATCGCTGTCGGTATGTCGTTTTCTCCGGTTTCATATTTTGAATAGCCGGTTTGTGACATACCTAATATGCCTGCTATCTTTGTTTGTGTGATATCATGATCTTCTCTCAGATTGCGTATTCTTTGATACATCGGAACACCTCCGAAAAAAGTATATGCTAACCTGAAACAGAGTATTGACTTTTAACCTGAAATAGGTTAAAATATAATATACAGATATTTTGCTATATTTTATTATAGTAGAGGACTTGTCCGGAAAAAAATATTGAACCTTTTCAACCGCTGAGTTGTATATAAAATGAAAGACTTTCATCAACAGGAGGGAATTGACATGAAAAGAATCATCAAAAGCATACTTTCCGCACTGCTCATAACAGCCCTGCTGATCTCCCTTTTGACGTTCAGCGCTGGCGCCGCTTTACCGCCCGCCCTTGTCGGCGATGTCAACTATGATGACAGTGTCGATATCCTCGATGTGACGCTGATCCAGCGATATCTGATCGGCAATACTGTTTTCTATGATAACCAAAAGGTGGTTGCGGATTTTGACAGAGACGGAGATATCTCCGTGTTCGACGCCACATGGATCCAGCGCAAAGAAGTAGGTATGACGATCCCCGAGGGTTACGGCGGATCATTGAATCAGGATATTTTTATAACGAGCTTTTATGCCGATTATGAATCCGGCAAAGCCGCGGCAGGCGTCCCTGTGACCTTTACCGCTCGGGCGAACTGCGGCGCAGAAGGCTGCACCTATGAGTTCTATATCGACGGTAAAATGATGCAGGAGCGCTCACTGGACAATACCTTTACCTACACCTTCCCCGAGAGCGGAGATTACAACATTGAGGTTAAAGCTTTTAACAAGGACGGTTTCAGCAATCTGGATCTTTACGATAAATTCCATGTCGTCGACAGTTATCCGTATGATCAGCTCGGACTCATTTCCGTCAATTGGATCGATTACGAATACCGTCCCGATCCGACATTAGAGGTTCGCGCGACAGGCGGCACAGCTCCGTACACCTACAGCTATACGATCCTCGACCTCGACAGCGGAGAGATTTATTCAAAAGAACACTATGAAAAATTAGGCTGGCAAATGTTATACGATCAGGACGAAAAGCCCTATCTGTATCGCGATTTTTCCGAGAACAGCTCCCTAACGGTCCCCGTATTTGAGCTTGGCTTCAATTACACGCGCAGACTCGTCGTACAGGCAAAGGATGCCAACGGACACCTGACCGAAGCAAAAACCGTCATCATCGAAGATCAGTTGAGAATGGGATAAGATTTTATAAGACGATCAATACCCCTGAGGTTCGTTCCTCAGGGGTATTTGTTATAACCAAACCTCTCCGTCAATGCTGCACAAATGCGAAGCGATTAGATTTCTCCGTAGGGGACGGCGCTTGTCGACGTACCGCATGGAAGAAACGGTTTTGTCCTATCCAACGAAACCAAGAAAAAGGACACACGTACCCTTGACAAAATCCGCCTGTAATGCGATAATATATAGGTTAGAGTGTAATGAATCGGTGTAGCTCGCCACACCTCCTAACGGAGGTTCGCGATGACGATTGAATAATTTACGAGAGGAAGGCTATCATGGCAGAACTCAACAAGTCCTACGATCCCAAACAGGTCGAGGACAGGATATATCGCTACTGGCTGGACAACAACTATTTCCACGCCACCGTCAACCCCGACAAAAAGCCCTATTGTATCGTCATGCCGCCGCCCAACATCACGGGTCAGCTGCATATCGGTCACGCGCTGGACAATACATTACAGGACATCCTCACCCGCTGGCGCAGGATGCAGGGCTATGAAGCCCTCTGGCTGCCCGGCACCGACCACGCCTCCATCGCCACCGAAGCGAAGATCGTGGAAGCCATGCGCAAGGAAGGGCTGACCAAGGACGACCTCGGACGCGAAAAGTTCCTCGAACGCGCGTGGGACTGGAAGCGCGAGTACGGCGGCAGGATCACCAAGCAGTTCTGGAAGCTGGGTGTCTCCTGCGACTGGCAGCGTGAACGCTTCACGATGGACGAGGGCTGCTCCGAGGCGGTCAAAGAGGTTTTCGTCAAGCTCTACAACGAGGGCTTGATCTATCGCGGCAACCGCATGGTCAACTGGTGCCCGCATTGTTGTACTTCTATCTCGGATGCAGAGGTTGAGTATGAAGCTAAAAACGGCAACTTCTGGCATATCCTCTACCCCGTCAAGGAGACGGGCGAGATGCTGGAGATCGCTACCACCCGTCCCGAGACCATGCTCGGCGATACCGCCGTGGCGATCAACGTCGAGGACGAGCGCTACAAGCACCTGCACGGCTGTCATGTCATCCTCCCGCTGCTCGACAAAGAGATCCCGATCGTCTGCGACGAGCACGCGGATATGGAGAAGGGCACGGGCGTCGTCAAGATCACTCCCGCCCACGACCCCAACGACTTTGAGGTAGGACTCCGCCACAGCCTGCCGATCGTCCGCTGCTTTACCTACGACGGCCACATGACCGGCGCTGAGGACGTCGCCGCTTATGAGGAGCTCAAAGCCAAGGGCAAGCTCTCCGAGAACGAGCCCGAGGTGCTCGACTGCGGCAAGTATGCCGGCATGACCACCGATGAAGCCAGAAAGGCGATCGTCGCCGATCTGACCGAGCTGGGACTGCTCAAAGAGATCGAGCCCCTCACCCATGACGTCGGCGCCTGCTATCGCTGCCACACCACCATCGAGCCGATGGTAAGTAAGCAGTGGTTCGTCAAGATGGCGCCCTTAGCCAAGCCCGCGATCGACGCTGTCCGCGACGGCAAGACCAAGTTCATCCCCAAGAGATCAGAGAAGATCTACTTTAACTGGTTAGAAAATATCAAAGACTGGTGTATCTCCCGTCAGCTCTGGTGGGGTCACCGCATCCCTGTCTGGTACTGCGACGACTGCGGCGAGATGGTCGTCAGCAAGACGCCTGTCGACGTTTGTCCTCACTGCGGCTGTCATCATATGACCCAAGACCCCGACACCCTCGATACCTGGTTCAGCTCCGCTCTGTGGCCGTTCTCGACCCTCGGCTGGCCCGAAAATACCGAAGAACTGAAGTACTTCTATCCCACCGACACCCTCGTCACCGGCTACGACATCATCTTCTTCTGGGTCATCCGCATGATGTTCTCCGGCATCCATAACATGGGCGATGTGCCGTTCCATACTGTGTTCATCCACGGTCTGATCCGCGACGAGCAGGGCAGAAAAATGTCAAAATCCCTCGGCAACGGCGTCGACCGTACGGCGCCGACGCGCTGCGCTTCTTCCTCGCGACGGGCAACTCCCCCGGCAACGATATGCGCTACAGCGAGACCCGCGTCGAGAGCTGCCGCAACTTCGCGAACAAGCTCTACAACGCCAGCCGTTTCGTGCTGATGAATATCGAGGGGCACGAGGTGCCTTTATCCCTCCCGACTGAACTCAAGCTCGAGGATAAGTGGATATTATCTACCCTCAATACTTTATGCAAGGACGTCACCGACAACCTCGAGAAATTCGAGCTGGGTATCGCGGTACAGAAGCTCTATGACTTCATCTGGGACTGCTTCTGCGACTGGTACATCGAGCTGAAAAAATCCGCTCTCTACGGCGACGATGAAGCCGCCGCGCAGGGCGCGAGACAGGTGCTCGTCTATGTCCTCGACAAGATCTTAAAGCTCCTGCATCCGTTCATGCCGTTCATCACCGAAGAGATCTGGCAGAACATCCCCCACGAGGGCGAGACCATCATGCTCGAGAAGTACCCCGAGTACACCGACGCGCTGAGCTTCCCCGAAGAAGCCGCCGATATGGAGAAGATCATGAAGGCGATCACCGCCATCCGTACCCGGCGCAACGAGATGAATGTACCGCCCTCAAAGAAAGCGAAGCTCTATATCGCGACTGCCGAAGCCGACACCTTCGCCCACGGCGTCGAGTTCTTCAAGAAGCTCGCCTCTGCCTCCGACGTAGAGATCGGCGAGGAATTCAGCATCGACGGAGCGGTCACCGTCGTCACCGGATCGGCAAAGCTCTACATCCCGATGAACGAGCTGGTCGACATGGAAGCCGAGCGCAAGCGTCTGAACAAGGAGCTTGAACAGACCAAAAAGCTGCTCGCGCAGGACGAGGGCAAGCTCAACAACCCCGGTTTCATGGGCAAGGCGCCCGCCGCCGTCATCGAGAAGATCAAGAATCAGGCTCAGCGCGAGCGCGAGAAGATCGCTCTGATCGAAGCCGCGATCGCCAACTTAAAATGATTCATCTATTCAGATTGTCATTGCGAGGAGTAGCCAACGGCTGCGACGCGGCAATCCCAACCTTGTCCTTTGTGCCCCTCGCAGTGACGGTGAATTGAAATCGGTTGAGATTGCCACGGCTCTTGCGAGCCTCGCAATGACATTTTATATATTGCCCTTCTCAATGACGAATTTTAATAACAACCTTCAAGCCTCTGCAACCAAACGGAGGCTTGCCTGATACAAGGAGTTCTCCATGAAAAAACGATTTCGTATCTTCACCGTGCTGACCGTCATCGCCCTCACCGCGATGTCTGCCGCCTGTTCCAAATCCGCCGATACAGCCCCGACGTCCGCCGCGACCGCACCGCCGACCGAAGCCGCCACCGTCGCACCTAAGCCCACCGATCCCGCTGCTCCGACCGCTGCCGCGACAGTCGCCCCGACAGAAGCCCCTGCCGACGCTCCCGATACGTCATCCGACGACCTCGCTGCCCTCACCGCGAGCCGCTGGCAGCTCTCGACCGTCGAGTATGACGGCGAAGAATCGGACCCCATGTACTACGGCTCTGTCATCCGTCAAACCGGCGCGTACCTGCAGTTCAACACCGACGGCACCTTCAACTGCGTCCTCGGCATGGTCGGCTGTGAGGGAACCTATTCTCTGACTGACGGCGACCTCACCGTGAACATCACCACCGTCTACGACGGCAAGACCGAGAAAGGCAGCGCCGCCGATGAGGTTCAAACCCTGCCTTGGAACAAAGAAGCCGGCACCATTCAACTCCGGCTCAACAACGTCACCAACACCTTCCGGCAGGTATGACCGCCCGATAACCTCCATCAAAGCAAAAAGCTAAGTCACAGCGCTACGCCATGACTTAGCTTTCTTTTATCTTATACTAATACTAATCCTCCCGAACTTATGTTGAGATCCTGTTTTCCGCGGAGCAAATGCAACGCCTGTACGCCCCCTCTGACGAGGGGGTTGGGGGAGAGATAACGCAGCATTACAGCGGAAAACAACGATTGACCTAATACCGTGAAAAACAAAGCCCCTGTATACACAGAGGCTTTGAGAAAAGATAAACTTGAATATTCTGATTATCTCTTGGAGAACTGCGGAGCTCTACGGGCTGCTTTAAGACCGTATTTCTTACGCTCTTTCATTCTCGGGTCACGGGTCAGGAAGCCTGCCTTCTTGAGGGCGGGACGAAGCGCGTCGGAATCATACTGGAGCAGCGCGCGGGAGATGCCGTGACGGATCGCGCCGGCCTGACCGGTGACGCCGCCGCCTGCAACGCGGCAAACTACATCGAACTTCTCGCCGGTCTCGGTGAGCTCGAGGGGCTGGCGAACGATGAGCTTAAGGGTCTCGAGACCAAAGTAATCGTCGATATCTCTGTCGTTGATGGTGATCTTACCGGTACCCTGGTAAAGACGAACTCTTGCGACAGAAGATTTTCTTCTGCCTGTGCCGTAGAAATAAGGTGCCTTATCGTACATTTATCGTTCCTCCTTCTTAAATTTCCCAAGCTTCGGGCTTCTGAGCCTGATGATTGTGCTCAGCGCCTTCGAAGAGTCTGAGTCTGAGCATTGCTGCTCTGCCGATGGTGTTGGAGGGAACCATTCCCTTGACAGCCAGCTCGACCGCCTTAGTCGGACGGGTAGCCATCAAAGTAGCATAGTTGGTTTCCTTGAGGTGACCGACATAACCGGTGTGACGGTACCATTTCTTCTGCTCTAATTTCTTACCGGTGAGAACAACATCCTTGCAGTTGATGATGATGACATGGTCGCCGCAATCAACGTGGGGAGTGAAAGTGACCTTGTGCTTGCCGCGAAGCAGAACAGCTGCTTCGGCAGCGACCTTACCGAGGGTCTTGCCCGCGGCGTCGATCACATACCACTTGCGCTCGACTTCGCCTTTTTTAGCCATATAAGTTGACATAATAGCGTTCCTCCTTATCGATTTACAGTAAGCTTTTACTTAACGCTTGATTATACTACCACTTTCGCGCCGTAAAGTCAAGAGAAATTCCGTATTTTTTCATTTAGCGATCGTATGGCTCATTTTAACTCTTTTTATCTCTATTATACTCGTTTTTTCTCATTTGCTGTTTTAAAAAATATTCCCTCCCATAAAACCAAAAACCGCCCTTGCGAGCGGTTTCGGTTGATGAAATATTGATTATATTGAATCCTAAATGAGATAGTTTGAAAAATAGTTTTGTTATGTCAGGCAAAAGCGCGCCGGCTTCCGTCGATGGAGTACAGCAGCTTTTCGCCGTCTTTTGTTACCGTAGTGATCTCTAATCTCGGCAAATGCTCATGCAGGGTCAGGACAAAGCCGTTCGGACGATCGTCCGGGATGCCCGTGACCAGATGTTTTGCGTTGATCTTATGTGCGAAGTCGGCTGTACACTTAGGCGCGTTGTCGCTGAAAGCGACGGTCATATCCGCCCCTAAGCTCTTAGCGGTGCGGTAGAGGTACTCCACCTCGTCGGAAAAGTACGTCAGATCATTCGTTGGGGTATGTACGCAGAAAACGTGCAGATCCATCCCAAACTCCGCGGCATGTTCGAATCCGGCTTCGATCAAGCGGTCGCAGTCATACTGACCCGTCACACAGACTAAGACAGACGGCTTCTTCACAGCGTTCATGTTTTCACCTCCCTTGATAGCCTCACCGCACTCAGCATCAGCTATCTTTGATGGTCTTATCATAACACAGAGCTGTGACGAAATGTGTAAAACCGTGTGAATAATATATGAATGTTTTGTGAACCTTAGACAGAGAACAGAGAACGGTTAACCGATCACGCTTTCTTCCTGCAAAAATCGCTCATACAGCAGCTCTCGCACATCGCTTTTCTCGCGGTGCAGACGGCTCTGCCGTGCAGCACCAGACGGTGACAAAAGTCGTTGCTTTCCTCGGGCGGCAACAGACCGCGCAGGATCATCTCAATCTTCCGCTGATCGGTCTCGCTGTGCAGACCGAGCCGTCGGGTGATACGGATACAGTGGGTGTCGACGACGACCGCCCCGGGCATACCGAAGATATCACCCATCACCAGATTCGCCGTCTTGCGGCCGATCCCGGGCAGGGCGATCAGCTCCTCGAGCGTCGAGGGCACCTCGCCGTCATATTTGTCGCACAAGACCCTCGCCATCGCGACGATATCCTTGGACTTGGTCTTGTACAGCCCGCAGGACTTGATATATTCGGCGACCTCCTCGGGGGAGCTTTCCGCGAAGTCGCCGGCGCAGGTATACCGCTCAAACAGGGCAGGGGTCACCATGTTGACGCGCGCGTCGGTACACTGTGCGGACAGCCGCGTCGCCACCAGACACTCCAGCGGATCGGTGTAGGTCAGCGAACAGATCGCGTCGGGATACTCCGCTTTCAGCGCCTCGACAGCCCTCAGAGCGATTTGTTTTTTTGTCATATCGCCGCTTCCCCCTTTATTCTCTACTCTATCAGCCAATATACCATAAATCGACCGAAGATTCAACCCAAAACAAAAAGCGCTCCCGAAACGGAAGCGCCTGTCTGCACACGAATGATTATTTCTCTGCGCTGTAGTCGAAAGAGCCGTAGATCTTGTTCTGATCGTTGGCGTCAACATACAGGACCTTGATCGAATCAACCGGGGTCTGCAGGTTCTGGAAGTACTTGAAGCCGTACTCCGCCGCGGCAGCGGACTCGGTCTTCGCGGAAGTCTCGTCATACTCATCCTCATGGATGCCGATGATGACAGCCTTTTTCTCGTCGTTGATATAAGCGTACTCGCCGAACTTGCCCTCATGGTTTTTCGCGATCTCTTCCTGAAGATCCGCGCCCAGGCTGTTTTTATGGTTCTGGGTATAGGTGTCATACTGAGAGCTGGAGAACTCATAGACCTTGTTGCCGTTGTTATCTGTCTTGACAGAAGAAGCGTAGCTGCTCGCAAAATTGTCGTCGTATTTTCCGGAAACCGTCGTCTGAACGTTGCCGGACTTTTGACCGCAAGCGCACAGAAGCGCGGCGACCGTTACGATAACTAACGCGATAGCAAAGATTCTTTTCATGTTTATTCCTCCGAAATCGTAAAAAATGGGTTTGTCGGACACTCCGACGAAAGAACATCTTTTATTATATCAAAAATGTATAAAAATGCAACAGGGAAACGCAGAAAAATCAATTAATTTTTTCGATCAATACCTCTGTGATCCGTCTGCCGTCGGTGCAGGTGGCGGTGAAGCGCAATCCCTGTTCCTCGACAGAGGGCTTTTCATCGGGCGCGGGGATCCTCCCCAAGCGACTCAAGATGAAGCCCGCGATCGTCTCGCTGTCGTCGTCGCTCAGCTCTATCCCCGTCAGCTCCTCCACATCCTCGATCGAGGTACTGCCGTCGACGGTGAACTTGCCGTCCGAGAGCCGGCGGATCTCATCCTCCTCGTTATCGTACTCGTCCTGGATGTTCCCGAGGATATCCTCGATCAGATCCTCCAGGGTGATGATACCCTCCGTACCGCCGTATTCATCGACCACGACCGCGATCTGCGTTTTGTTCTTCTTCATAAAGGCAAACAGCGAACGGCAGTCCTTGGTACGCGGCACAAACAGCGCGGGACGCAGCACGGCGCTGAGCTTGAAATTTGCCGGCGCGGGCGCTCCGACATAGCGCAGCAGATCCTTGACGTAGAGAACGCCGATGATATTATCGATATCATCGCGATAAACGGGGATCCGTGAATGACCCGAGGCGATCGCGACCTCTACTACGGTAGCAAGGTCGTCGGTATCCTCCAGCGTCGTCATATCGCGGCGGTGGGTCATGATCTCATAAGCGACGGTATCGTCAAAGTCAAAGACGTTTTCGATGATATCCTTGGTATCGTCCTCGATCAGCCCTTTTTCCTGTCCTTCTTCTACGAGCGAGAGGATCTCTTCCTCGGTCTGAGCCTGTTTGGTCTCCGCGTCACGCGAGCCGAACAGCCGCTCCATAAAGCTCTTTTCTTTTTTTGCCGACTGGTCGTCAGACATATCGTTCACCTCAAAAAGATTAAAAATCAAAATAGTATTGTTTGAGCGAAGCGAGTAACCGGCACCGTTCACCATTCACCGTTCACTATTCACCGATCAATCTGTATCTAATTTCAGTACCGCCATGAACGCCTCCTGCGGGACCTCAACGCTCCCGAGCTGGCGCATACGTTTTTTACCTTCCTTCTGCTTTTCGAGCAGCTTCTTCTTACGCGTGATATCGCCGCCGTAGCACTTCGCGAGGACGTCCTTGCGCATCGCCTTGACGGTCTCGCGCGCGATGATCTTACCGCCGATGCACGCCTGGATCGGGACCTCAAAGAGCTGGCGCGGGATATTCTCTTTCAGCTTTTCCGCCATCTTTCTGGCTCTGGGATACGCCTTGTCGGCGTGGATGATGAAGCTCAGCGCGTCGACCACCTCGCCGTTGAGCATGATATCGAGCTTGACGAGCTTACTCTCACGATACTCCTTAAAGTCATAGTCAAACGAAGCGTAGCCGCGCGTACGCGATTTCAGCGTATCAAAGAAGTCGTAGATGATCTCCGACAACGGCAGCTCATAGTGGATGTCCACACGATCCGCGTCGATATACTCAATACCGATGAAGGTACCGCGGCGATCCTGACACAGCTCCATGATGTTGCCCACATAATCCGAGGGCGAGTAGATATGCGCGTCGGTCACAGGCTCTTCGGCAGAGGCGATGATACCGGGATCGGGATAGTTCGTCGGGTTCGAGATCATCTCCACCGTACCGTCGGTCAGCGTGATGCGATAGTTGACGGACGGCGCCGTCGTGATCAGATCGAGGTTATATTCGCGCTCCAGCCTCTCCTGGATGATCTCCATGTGCAAAAGTCCGAGGAAACCGCAGCGGAAGCCGAAGCCCAGCGCGACCGAGGTCTCGGGTTCATAGGAGAGGGAAGCGTCGTTGAGCTTGAGCTTGTCCAGCGCGTCACGCAGATCGCCGTAGCGCGCGCCGTCAACGGGATAGATACCGCAGAAGACCATACTCTGTACCTCGCGGTAACCGGGCAGGGGCATTTCGGCAGGGTTGCTGACGAGGGTCACGGTGTCGCCCACCTGCGCGTCCTGCAGGCTCTTGATCGACGCGGTGATGTAGCCGACCTCGCCGGCATACAGCCCTTCTCTCGGCTCGAGCGAGGTCGCGCGCATATAGCCGCACTCCACCACGTTGAAGGTCGAGCCGGTCGCCATGAGCTTGAACTCATCGCCGACGTGGATCTGACCCTCCTTGAGCCTTACATAGATGATGACGCCTTTATACGAGTCATAGATCGAGTCAAAGATCATCGCCCTCAGCGGCGCGTTGATGTCGCCCGTGGGAGCGGGGATATCGCTGACGATCTTCTCCAGAACCGCGTGGATATTGATACCCGCCTTTGCCGATACGCACGGCGCGTCCTCGGCAGGGATACCGATCACATCCTCGATCTCCGTGATCACGCGTTCGGGATCGGCGGACGGCAGGTCGATCTTGTTGATGACGGGAACGATCTCCAGCCCCGCGTCGACCGCCAGATAGGTGTTAGCCAGCGTCTGCGCCTCGATACCCTGCGACGCGTCCACGACGAGGATCGCGCCCTCACACGCCGCCAGAGAACGGCTGACCTCATAGTTGAAGTCCACGTGTCCGGGGGTGTCGATCAGGTTGAATTGGTAGCTCTCGCCGTCATCCGCCTTGTATTCCAGCGTCACGGCGTGGCTTTTGATCGTGATGCCGCGCTCACGCTCCAGCTCCATATCATCCAGCAGCTGATCCTCCATATCGCGCACCGCGACAGACTGCGTCTGTTCGAGGATGCGATCGGCAAGGGTGGACTTGCCGTGATCGATATGCGCGACGATCGAGAAGTTGCGGATCTTATCCTGTTGAAATGCCATATATATCACCCGTTATTATCAGAAGTGAGGGTCGCCAACCGACCGCCCGGTCGTGATGACAACATACCAAGTTATATTATAACACAAGCACAGATTCTTGGCAAGACGTCGATAGATTCTTTCCCGAACACAAGTTTTTTATCCGATTTGAAAAATTTCTTGAAAATAGGTATTGAAATTTTCGACAACTTGTGTTATGATATATAAGCTGTTTCGGATAGAAACACCGAGCGATGCTGGTGTAGCTCAGTAGGTAGAGCGCATCCTTGGTAAGGATGAGGTCACCAGTTCAAATCTGGTCATCAGCTCCATGCAAAAGGACTTCCCATATGGGAAGTCTCAGTTTGTCGAAAAAGTCCAGCGAGAGCTGGGCTTTTTGTTGTATCTATGGTATAATAGAAATGGTGATGAAAGATGTTGGAAAAGAACGTGAATAA
>CADAUE010000079.1 GCA_902790985.1 uncultured Ruminococcus sp. | reverse complement strand
GTTTTACTGCAATTAAATTATACTATGAAAGCGCTGACCGGGCAACCCTTTCGGGCTGCCCGGTCTAGTTTTTTGGGATGTCTTAGTGCGACAGCCCCTCTTTTACATAGATATATTATTCAGCTGTAGGTTCTGCCTCGGGTTCGACCGTCGCCTTATCGACCGTTTCTTCGACGGTTTCGTCAGCCGCAGGGATCTCTGTCCCATCGGTCTGAACATGGACGTTATCTTTCTTTGCCCATTCCATCGCTACATCATAGCCTGCTTTTGCGGTATCGATCACAGAAGCGCTTAGGTCATTGATCGCCAGGATAAAGGATTTTGCGGTTTGCTGCCAAGATTTTTTTAAGTCTGCCATAAAACTTCCTCCAGTAAAAGTATTGATATCAAATCGTGAATCAAGCCCCGCTGCCGTCACTTTTGTTTTGTTAGCTAAAAGGACATCCTTTGCGGATGCCCTTTTAGATTGTTATGGTGCCGGTAGTGGGACTCGAACCCACACGCCCGCAAGGACAACAGATTTTGAGTCTGCATCGTCTGCCAATTCCGACATACCGGCTTGAACAAATGTTATTATACAACAAAGCGTCAGATAAATCAAGTTTTATTTTATCAAATAACAAACGCGGTATTTTCTATAAATGAGTAAATGACTATTGACAAATTTTGCTATCTTACTTAAAATATGGTTGATAAATCCGAAAAGAGGGCTGTAACATGTCAAAATACGCGATCATATATAATTCGCTCAGTGATAACCGTAAAGGTGAAATCGAAGCAAAAGAGCTGGATGCTTTGCTAAAAGGTCACGATCTTACCTATTATGATGTACAGCAATATGATAAGCGATCAATCGTCGCCCAATTATCCGATGACGATAAACTGGTCCTCGCCGGCGGCGACGGTACTCTGAATCGCTTCATCAACGATACAGCCGATATGACTCTCAAAAACGAGGTCTATTTCTTTCCTACCGGCACAGGTAATGATTTTCTTTCCAGCATAGGGGAGGAGAAGGGCAAGCTGATCCCTCTGAACAGCTACCTCGGCAACCTGCCTACCGTTACCGTCAACGGCAAGGACTACAAGTTCATCAACGGCGTCGGATACGGGATCGACGGTTATTGCTGTGAGGTCGGCGACAAAATGCGCGAAACGACCGATAAACCTATCAATTACACCTCCATCGCGATCAAAGGTCTTTTGTTTCACTTCAAGCCTGTCAACGCCAAGGTTACTGTCGACGGCAAGGTTCACCGCTTCAAAAAGGTTTGGCTTGCTCCGACGATGTTCGGCAGATACTACGGCGGCGGCATGATCCCGACCCCCGACCAAAAACGCGGGGACGGCGCTGTTTCCACAATGGTTTATCATAATTGCGGCAAGCTCAAAGCGCTGATGATATTCCCCTCCATCTTCAAAGGCGAGCATGTCAAGCATACCGATGTCGTGTCGATTTTTAAGGGTCACCATGTCAGAGTGGAGTTTGACAAGCCGACATCCCTGCAGATCGACGGTGAGACCATCCTCGGCGTAACATCGTATACAGTTAAGATTTGATGATATCCCCACAGAACACTTCTGTGGGGACTTTTCACAAATGACCACAATTGTGACAAAAAGCACTAAGAAAAAGGAAAAGAAAAATATAAAAGATAAAGTAAAAGGAAATGATAATGATAAACGCTGTCGCTTTTTCCATATTAATTCCATATCATTTATGATATATAAAAACATTAGTATAAGTCACCCGAAAATCTCCTTGCATAAAATCGGGTAATCATCGCCTCGCCTGCAAAATTGATTATTTTATAACAAACCACTTGACAAGTAGGTAAATATGTGATAATATAACATCAACCTACTTGTTAGGTGTATTATAGGGTAAATGAGGTATATGATGAAACTGTATTTTGAGAAGCTTATCAGAGCAAATTTCAGATTCGGACGAATGTAAATACCTTTTCTGACTGACAAACTATTTTTACAATCATTATTACAGAAAGAGGTATTTATTATGAGTAACTATAAATTTGAAACTTTACAGCTCCACGTAGGACAGGAACAGCCCGATCCCGCTTCTGACGCGCGCGCGGTTCCGATCTATGCCACTACTTCGTATGTTTTTCATAACTCACAGCATGCGGCCGATCGCTTCGGTCTTGCTGACGCAGGCAATATTTACGGCAGATTGACCAACTCCACACAGGGCGTATTTGAGGATCGTATCGCTGCTCTGGAAGGCGGCGTAGCCGGTCTGGCTGTAGCCTCCGGCGCTGCCGCGATCACCTACACGATACAGGCGCTCGCACAAAAGGGAGAGCATATCGTCGCTCAAAAGACGATCTACGGCGGATCTTACAATCTACTGGCGCACACCCTGCCCCAGTACGGCATTGACACCGGCTTTGTAGACGCTCATGATCTCAATGCAATAGAGAGCGCGATACAAGACAACACCAAGGCGATCTATCTTGAAACGCTCGGTAATCCGAATTCCGACATTCCCGATATCGACGCTGTCGCCGAGATCGCACATAAGCACGGACTTCCTTTGGTGATCGACAACACCTTCGGCACCCCTTATCTCATCCGACCGATCGAGCATGGTGCGGACATCGTCGTTCATTCGGCAACCAAATTCATCGGCGGCCACGGTACTACTCTCGGCGGTGTGATCGTTGACAGCGGCAATTTTGATTGGAAAGCAAGCGGCAGATATCCGAATATTGCCGCTCCCAACCCCAGCTACCACGGCATTTCCTTTGCTGACGCGGTAGGTCCCGCAGCTTTCGTTACCTATATCCGCGCGATCTTACTGCGCGATACCGGCGCTTCCATCTCACCCTTCGCGGCATTTCTGCTTTTGCAGGGTACAGAGACCCTCTCTCTTCGTCTGGAACGTCACGCCGAGAACACCCAAAAAGTCGTTGAATATCTTTCGAAACATCCGAAGGTTGTGAAAGTCAACCATCCGTCTCTGCCTGATCATCCCGATCACGCGCTGTATCAAAAGTATTTTCCGAACGGCGGCGCCTCTATCTTTACCTTTGATATCAAGGGCGGTAAAGAAGAAGCCTACGCTTTCATCGACGCGCTGGAGATCTTCTCTCTGCTCGCGAATGTCGCAGACGTCAAGTCGCTGGTCATCCATCCCGCAACCACGACCCACAGCCAGCTGACCGATGAAGAACTCGCCGATCAAGGTATCTCGCAGGCAACCATCCGACTGTCGATCGGTACCGAACATATCGATGATATCATCGCGGATCTCGAGAAAGGTTTTGACGCGGTTTAAAAGAATATATCCTACTTTTGCCCCGAATCATTCGGGGCATTTGTTTTTTTGTGTTGATTTTATGAGATTTCGTAGTACAATAGAACTGATAGATGAGGTGTATTATGAGATCGAATGTATTCAAAACTATCGCCGAGCAGCTCGGCAGGGGAGAGGCTCCCGAAATCACGCTGATCGTTGAAGATAAGGAATATATCCGCAGGTTTGAGAAGAGCGACAGGCTGATCCTCCTCGGATGCGGCCATGTTTCGCTGGACGTTTACCGCTTTGCGATCATGCTGGGATTCAAGGTCGTCGCGGTAGATGACAGACCTTCTTTTGCGAATAGCGACAGATTTCCGAACGCCGACGTGATCTGTGACAGCTTTTTATCGGCTATCGAAAAGATCGGGATCACCGAACAGGATTACGTATGCGTTTTGACGCGTGGTCATCGCTGGGACAAAGAGTGTGTCGAAACGATCTTATCCGGCACGATGCCGTTTTATCTCGGCATGATCGGTTCGCGCAGAAGGGTCGCGGGACTGAAAGAAGCTCTGCTTGAGCAGGGCTTTTCATCCGATAAGCTCGACCGGCTCCATGCTCCGATCGGTCTTGACATCGGTTCGGTCACAACCGCCGAGATCGCGCTGTCCGTCTGCGCTCAGCTGATACAGGAAAAGCGCAAAATCAAATATATCCCGAAAGAAAACGAGCTGACTCAGACAAACGTCGATGAAAAATTGATCTCCTATTTGGCGTCTGTCAATGAGCCCTGCGCGCTGATAACGGTTTTGCGATCCACCGGATCAACGCCCGTGAAAAGCGGCAGCATGATGGCGGTCGACCGCATCGGGCAGACAGTCGGTACGATCGGCGGAGGCTGCAGTGAAGCTGCCGCTGTCGCGAAAGCGCGTCGTGTCATCGGTACCGGCAGGAAAGAGATCATCGAGATCGACATGAGCAACGAGGTCGCGGCGGATAACGGAATGGTCTGCGGCGGTGAGATGTCCGTGCTCGTTGAGGAGATCATTCCGTAAAAGTTGCTTTAAAGCGATAAATATGCTATACTAAGAAAAAACTTTGACAGGTGAACGATATGAAAATCATCAAAATACTCCAAAACAACAGATGTTCACTTTCCTTTGAGGTGTTCCCGCCGAAGGCTTCTACTTCGTTCGATCAAGTAAAGCCCGCGATCGAAAAGATCGCCAAGCTGAATCCCTCTTTTATGAGCGTGACCTACGGCGCCGGCGGCGGAACCAGCCAGTATACGCTGGATATCGCCCGCGATATGCGTAACCGCTACGGGTTTCCGACGATGGCACATTTGACCTGCGTATCCTCCACCAGAGAAACCGTGGCGCAGAAGATCGATGAGCTGAAAAAGGCAGGGATTCAGAATGTGATGGCACTCAGAGGCGACCTCACGCCCGAAATGGCTCTTGACGATACCCATCACTGGGATTACTCTCATGCGGTCGACTTGATCCGTGAACTGAAAGAAAGCGACGCGGACTTCTGCATCGGCTGTGCCTGTTATCCCGAGGTACATCCCGAAAGCCCTCATCAAAAAGAAGATATCAAATATCTGAAAGAAAAGGTCGACGCGGGTTGCGATTTCATGACGACTCAGATGTTTTTCGACAATAACCTGCTGTATAATTTCCTTTACAAGATCCGTGAAGCCGGTATCACCGTTCCTGTTTTACCCGGCATCATGCCGATCACAAAAGCCGTTCAGCTCGAAAGAGCGATCAAGCTTTCCGGTTCATTCATCCCGCAGCGATTCAAGGCGCTCGTCGATCATTTCGGCAACGACGACAGAGCGATGGCACAGGCAGGGATCGCTTACGCGACCGACCAGATCATCGACCTGTACGCGAACGGGATCCAAAACGTCCACCTCTATACGATGAACAAGCCCGAGGTAGCCCGCGCGATTCAAAACAACCTCAGCAGTATCCTCGGCAAATGATACGCACCATCACCTTTGATCCGCCCGAATGGGATCGCGGAGAGATCATGCGCTACGCGCGTATCCGCGGCGCGGATGACAGCTATGCCGAGCTGATCGATGCATGTATCCGTGAAGCCGAGCCGGTACTGAGCTATCGGGTCTGTTATACGATTTTGGATATCCGGCGTCAAAATGACCGGATGACCTTCGGTAATATCACAACAGATTCGAAAACGATCAAAACTGCTGTCAAAGATTCTTCTCAGGCGTTACTGTTCGCGGCTACGATCGGTACGCCGTTTGACAGACTCTTACAACGCTATAGTATGTTATCTCCCGGCAAAGCGTTGATCTTGCAGGCGATCGGCGCAGAGCGTGTAGAAAGCCTTTGCGACGCGTTTTGCGTTCGCATGAGTACGGAGCTGACTTCATCTCAAAAACGTCTTACACGCCGCGTCAGCCCCGGTTACGGCGATATTTCGCTTGAAATGCAAAGAGAGCTGTTCATCATGCTGGATTGTCCGAGAAAAATCGGCTTGACCCTGGATGAAAGCCTGCTGATGTCTCCTTCAAAATCAGTCACCGCTATCTGCGGGATCACCGAAGGCGCTACCTGTGACACGATCAAGTGCGCCGATTGTACAAAAACAGACTGTGAATACAGACAGTGAGGAAACCATGGATTTCAGAAATTTTTTAAAAGATCATATCGTGATACTGGACGGCGGTATGGGTACGCTGTTGCAGGAACGCGGCTTACAGCCGGGGGAGGCTCCCGAGAGCTGGAACATCACTCACCCCGACGATGTGACCGCGATCCATCAAGCATACTTCGACAGCGGATCTAACGTTGTCAACACCAATACCTTCGGCGCGAATATTCTGCACTTTTCTGAAGGCGAATTAGAAGAAATCATCCGCTCCGCCGTGGATAACGCAAAAAAAGCAGCCGCATCAAGTGATTCTCCGCAGGAAAAGTTTGTCGCTCTGGATATCGGTCCGACAGGCAGACTGCTCAAACCGATGGGCGATCTCGACTTTGAAGACGCGGTCAACGTTTTTGCGCGTACCGTGAACCTCGGCGTAAAGTACGGCGTCGATCTCATCATGATCGAGACCATGAACGACAGCTATGAAACCAAAGCGGCTCTGCTCGCCGCTAAGGAGAACAGCGATCTGCCGGTGCTGGTGTCAAACGCCTACAGCGAGAACGAAAAGCTGATGACCGGCGCGTCTCCCGCTGCGATGGTCGCGATGCTTGAGGGCATGGGCGCGGACGCGATCGGCGTCAACTGTTCCTTCGGTCCCGATAAGCTCGCTCCTATCGTCAGAGAATATCTGCGCTTTGCTTCTGTTCCGGTCATGCTCAAGCCTAACGCCGGCTTGCCGCACAGTGAAAACGGACACACCGTCTATGATGTACTTCCCGACCTTTTCTCGGATATCACAGCCTCTCTCGTTGCGGAAGGCGTTCGCGTTGCCGGTGGCTGCTGCGGTACGACGCCGGACTATATCCGTGCTTTATGTGATAAGATCGCTGTCAGCGTACCCGCGATCCATCCGAAGCATGATACTGTCATCTCGTCCTATACCAACGCCGTGATCTTTGATGATGATCCCATCTTGATAGGAGAAAGGATCAATCCCACCGGTAAAAAGCGTTTAAAAGAAGCGCTCAGAAACAACGAGATGGATTATATCCTCGGCGAGGGCTTAAAGCAGCAAAGCGCCGGTGCGAAGGTTTTGGACGTCAACGTTGGTCTGCCCGAGATCGATGAACCCGCGATGCTGACAAAGGTCGTATATGAGCTGCAATCTGTCAGCGATCTTCCCTTACAGATCGACACCTCCGATCCTGTCGCGATGGAGAAAGCGCTGCGCATCTACAACGGCAAAGCGCTGATCAATTCCGTCAACGGCAAACAGGAGAGCATGGACGCGATCTTCCCGCTGATGAAGAAGTACGGCGGCGTCGCGGTAGCGCTGACGCTGGATGAGAACGGAATCCCCGATACCGTAGAGGGCAGAGTCGCGATCGCCGAAAGAATCATTGAAACCGCAAAGTCCTATGGGATCGACAAGAAAGACTTGATATTCGATACGCTCGCGATGGCTGTCAGCGCCGATCAGCATGCCGCTGAGCTGACGCTGGGATCGCTCCGCGTGATCCGTCATAAGCTCGGCGTACACACCTCTCTCGGCGTTTCCAATATTTCTTTCGGATTGCCGAAAAGAGATTTCGTCAACGCGACATTCTTTGCGTTAGCGCTCCAAAACGGCTTATCCGCAGCGATTATGAATCCCTTTTCCACGGAAATGATGAAAGCCTATCACACCTACCGTGTGCTCAAGGGACTGGATAAAAATTGCTCCGATTATATCACGTTCGCAGATTCTGTTGAAAGTAACATAACAGTGACGCAGAATAATGCCGCAAACGGTACAGCTGATGATACACTGACCCTCGGCGGCGCTGTGATCAAAGGCTTGAAGGATCCTGCGGCCAAGCTTTGTGTCGAGCTGTTACAGGACGCGGAGCCGTTGACCGTCGTCAGAGATCACATCATTCCCGCGCTCGATACCGTCGGCAGAGAGTATGAGCAGGGGAGAGTTTACCTTCCGGGATTATTGATGAGTGCGGAAGCCGCCAAATGCGCTTTCGAAGAGATCAAAGCGCGTATGCAGACCGGCAGCGGAAAAGATAAATGTGCCTTTGTCATCGCGACCGTAAAAGGCGATATCCACGATATCGGCAAGAACATCGTGAAGCTCCTGCTTGAAAACTACGGTTTTGCTGTCAGCGACTTAGGAAAGGACGTCCCGCCCGAGCTGATCGTAGAAGAGGCCGTGCGTTTGCACGCACCTTTAGTCGGCTTGTCTGCTTTGATGACAACTACCGTCCCCGCGATGGAAGAGACCATCAAACAGCTCCGGATCTCCGCTCCGTGGGCTAAAGTCGTTGTCGGCGGAGCGGTCATGACCAAGGAATATGCCGAATCGATCGGCGCCGATAAATACGCGAAAGACGCGATGGACACCGTGCGCTACGCTGAGGAGATCAACGCCGCGCTGTAACCTTATTGTCATGACATATTTTTGCAAAACACTTGACAAACTTCTGTCTTTCTTATATAATATTTAGGCTGACTGGTGTCAGCTTACTTGCGCCAATAGCTCAGTTGGATAGAGCAACTGCCTTCTAAGCAGTAGGTCAGGGGTTCGAATCCCTTTTGGCGCGCCAGTTATGGTGGGATTAGCGTAGTCGGTTAACGCGCCAGTTTGTGGCACTGG
>CADAUE010000078.1 GCA_902790985.1 uncultured Ruminococcus sp. | reverse complement strand
TGATCGCTTTACTTTTGCGGGGAAATCTCTCGGGGGTTGGAGCGATCTTTTCGATCTCAATGATACTTCTCTCTCCCGCATCCCTTAGGATAAAGTCATGTTTTCGGATCAGCTTTCCGCCGAGCAATTCGATCGCATTCCTTGCCGCGTCCAGTTCGCTATCCGCGTCTTTGCCTTTCATCGCGATGAACCTGCCGCCCGGGCGGACATACGGCATATCGTATTCGCACAGAGTGTTCATCGCCGCGACCGCGCGTGAAACGGCGACGTCGAAGCTGTCACGCAGCTCGGTACGCGAACCGTCCTCCGCGCGGCTGTGGATCAGCGATACATCGTCGAATCCGATCGCCTCACAAACCGTTTGCAAAAATACCAGCCGCTTTTTCAAACTGTCCAAAAGGCTCAGCCGAAGATCGGGGCGCGCGATCTTCAACACCAGACCGGGAAATCCCGCGCCTGTTCCGACGTCTATCACACGCGCACCTTTTTTAATATCACAATAACGAAGCAGCAATAAACTATCGGCAAAATGCTTCAGCGCAACATCTCCGGGATCGGTCAGCGCGGTCAGATTGATCTTTTCGTTCCATTCTAAAAGCAGATCATGGTAGACGCAAAGCCGCTCGATCGCTGTATTATCTAATCGGATCTCAAAATCATCAAGTGTTTTTCTCAGGATCATTTCAAAGTCATTCATCCGCCTGCCTGCCCTTCTGCTTGACGAGGTAGATCATCAGCACATTGATATCAGCAGGAGATACGCCGCTGATACGGCTCGCCTGTCCGATGTTCAGCGGTCGGATCGCGCTGAGCTTCTCTTGTGCTTCCAAACGCAGCCCCGTGATGCTACGATAATCGATATCATTGGGCAAGAGCTTGTTTTCCAGCTTTCGCATATTCTCCACCGCGGCAAGCTGCTTCTTGATATATCCCTCATATTTGATCGCGATCTCTACCTGTTCAAAGACCGCGTCCGGCAGATCGGGTCGGTCGGGATCGACAGGGGAGAGTGCCTCATAGTTTAGTTCGGGACGTTTTAACAACTCGATCAAACGGATCCCGGTTTTTACATCCGATGTTTCACGTGAAACAAGTATTTCCGTCAAGATAGGGGAGGGAGCGATCACCGTATCGGCGACGCGTTTCTTTTCCTGACGGATCAGCTCCTGCTTTGCTGAAAATCTTTGATAGCGTTCCTCACTGATCAATCCCAGCTCATGGCCGATCGGGGTCAAACGCTCATCGGCGTTATCCTGCCGCAGGATCAGCCTGTATTCACTGCGGCTGGTCATCATACGATAGGGTTCGTTCGCACCCTTAGTGACCAGATCGTCGATCAGCGTACCGATATAAGATGACGCGCGGTCAAGGACAAGGGGCTTTTTTCCCTGTACCTTTCTCGCGGCGTTGATGCCTGCGATCAATCCTTGGGCGGCTGCTTCCTCATATCCCGAAGAACCGTTGAACTGACCCGCGCCGTACAAGCCGGGGAAAGATTTGAATTCCAACGTAGCCAGCATATCGGTCGGGTCGATGCAGTCGTATTCGATCGCGTAGGCGGGTCGCATGATGAGCGCATTTTCTAACCCGGGGATCGTGTGATAAAAAGCGAGCTGGACTTCTTCGGGCAAGGAAGAGCTCATACCCTGCAGATACATTTCCTCGGTATCTTCGCCGCAAGGCTCGATAAAAAGCTGATGGCGTTTCTTGTCCGCGAAGCGAACGATCTTGTCCTCTAAACTCGGACAATAACGAGGCCCTACGCCTTCGATCTTGCCGCCGTAGAGGGGACTGCGGTGGATGTTGTCCAGGATGATCTGTTTTGTCGCTTCATTTGTCCAGGACACATGACACTGCACCTTGTTCTCCGGCGGTGTGAGCGTATCATACGAAAAGGGTACGGTGGGCTCGTCGCCCTCCTGCACTTCGAGATCGGTAAAATCAATAGAAGAACGCTTCACACGCGCGGGCGTACCGGTCTTGAAGCGGCGGGTCTTTACGCCGAGTTTTCTCAGACTTTCACCGAGGTAAGCGGCAGGAAAGATTCCGTCGGGTCCGCTCTCGTAACTGACCTCGCCGACATAGATCCGACCGCCGAGATAGGTACCCGTCGCGATGATAACGGTCTTTGCACGGAACACCCCGAGCATACGCGTGGTCAGCAGCCACAAACCGTTATCCTCCCGCGCGATCTCGGTGATCTCCGCTTGACGAAGATCGAGGTTTTCCTGCAATTCCAGCTTGTGCTTCATCACGGCAGAATACTTTCTGCGGTCGATCTGGGCACGAAGAGAATGGACGGCAGGACCTTTGCCGCGGTTCAACATACGGCTCTGGAGGGTACACTCGTCCGCGGTGCGACCCATCTCGCCGCCGAGCGCGTCGATCTCTCGCACCAAATGTCCCTTAGCCGTACCGCCGATAGAGGGATTGCACGGACAGTTGCCGACAGCGTCCATATTGATCGTAAACACAGCGGTATGACATCCGAGCCGAGCTGCGGCAAGCGCGGCTTCGATCCCGGCATGACCCGCGCCGATCACGGCGACGTCATACTCGCCTGCAAAATAGGTTGACATAGTATCACATCCGATACGCATTGAGATATGTTTCACGTGAAACATTTTTGATCATTTGCCGACACAGAATTGGTGGAACACCTTGTCGATCACCTCATCGGTGACGCGTTCACCTGTCAGCTCACAGAGATAACCGATCGCTTCTTCGATCAACACGGTGACAGCATCTAACGTAAATCCCATATCCAGTGCTTCGATAGCTTCTTTGACACAAGATATCGTTTTCATCGTTAAGGAACGCTGTCGTTCATTATAGATCAGCGCATTTGAAGAATCGATATTCCCAACGGCACAAACCTTTTTGATCGCTTCGATCAGCTCATTCACACCGTCGGCGTTCTTTGCCGACATCGGGATGATCTCGGTAAAATGTTCTTTCAGCCTTTCTTTGTCGATCAAAGAGGGGAGATCGCTTTTGTTCAGTATCGCGACGGCAGGAGTGTCCTCCACCATTTTGATGATCGAAAGATCATCCTCCGTCAAGCTGCCGGAGGAATCGAATACGCAGAGGATCAGCGAGGCGCTTTGCAGCTTGGAACGTGCCTTATCTACGCCGATACTCTCGATCACATCACCTGTTTCACGGATACCGGCGGTGTCGCTGAGGTTCAGCACCAGATCATCGAGCGCAACGCTTTCTTCGACGATGTCGCGCGTAGTCCCGGCGACCGAGGTGACGATGCTTTTGTCGAAGCCCGCGAGCAGGTTCATCAGCGTACTTTTGCCGACGTTCGGTCTTCCGGCGATCACGGTATCGATACCGTCTTTTAAAATACGTCCGTTATCGTAGCTGCGGACGATCTGTTCGAGCTGTATTTGTGACACCTTCAACGCGTCGATCAGAGCGGTGTTTTCGACCGCGGGGATATCTTCTTCGGGATAATCCGCCCATGCGTTTAGATGCGCCGCGCGATCCATCAGCTCGTCTTTGATCTGATTGATGCGCTTAGAGAGAGCGCCTTCTTTGACATTCAGCGCCGCTCTGGACGAGGCTTTCGACCGGGAAGAGATGATATCCATGACGGACTCGGCTTCGATCAGATCCAACTTTCCGTTCAAAAACGCGCGCTTGGTAAATTCGCCCGCCTGTGCCGCCTGAGCGCCGGCGTCATATAAGGCACGCAGTACCCGCGTAGTGACATAGACGCCGCCGTGACAGGAGATCTCTACGACATCCTCGCCGGTATAGCTGTGAGGCGCGCGGAACACGGTGGCGATACATTCGTCGATCAATTCTCCGTTAGAAAGCGCATAACCCAGCGCACAGGTATATCCCTTCATCTCGCTGAGCTGTTTTCCTGATTTTGATTGAAAAATCTTGTTCGCTATCATTATCGCTTCATCACCCGAGATCCGGATGACAGAGATACCCGCGCTCGCACGCGCGGTAGAGATAGCGGCAATCGTTGTGTTGTTCATAACAGTACCTTTACAATAACCTTTTCCCGCGGTATGTCGCGGAAGATTCAACCGTTACATTCGGTTAAGATTGCCATAGGGCGCATTTCAGATTGTCATTGCGAGGAGGAACAAGGTTCCGACGTGGCAATCTCTACCTTTTCCTTTGCGCCCCACTCAATGACTATTTATAATAAAAAGAAAAACGGGCGGATGGACCGCCCGTTAGTGACTGTAGAACCTTATATAAGGTTGAGTTTGCCACGCCCTAAAGGGCTCGCAAATTCTGTTGATGCTTACTTGTCGATCCTGCCGTACAGACCGATCTCGCCGCCTTCGTTGAGGGGCTTGCGATCGGGGTTCGGCGCGGGAGCGGACTGTTTCGGCTTGGAGCCGCGTCTGTTGTAGTTAGAGCGTCTGCCGCCTCTGCCGCGGTTGTTGTTTCTTGTTTTACCGTCGGGACCGATGACGACATGACGGTTCATGTTCTCACCCTCGCTCCACGAGGTAGCGCCGTCGACCTTCTGTACCGCGGTATGGATGATACGGCGTTCATAAGGATTCATCGGCTCAAGAGAACTCTTTCTGCCGGTTTTTGCCGCTTTGATCGCCAGTCTGCGACCGAGGGACTCAAGCGTCTTTTCACGCTTCTCGCGATAGTCGCCGGTATTGATGACCACTCTTTTATAAGAGCTGTCGATGCGGTTTGCGGCAAGGCAGGCAAGATACTGGAGCGCGTCCAGTGTTTCACCGCGTCTGCCGATGATGAAGCCGACGTCCTCGCCCTCGATGTCGATGGTGATGACGTTGTCTTCTTCGGTAGTAGATACGGTGATATCGTTCAGATCCATGTTGCGGATGATGTTCTTGATGAAATCTTCAGCCGCCTGGGTAGCGTTTTTCTTGATGGTGACCTTTACCTTTGCGGGACGTCCGCCGAAGAGACCGAGCACCTTTTTGCTCTGCATCTCTAAGATTTCAAATTCAATATTGTCGTCAAAAGTTTCTATGCCGAGTTCTTTACAGGCTGCTTCTTTCGCTTCTTCTACGGTAGCGCCTGTCGCGATAGCTTCTCTAATCAAATTGACACCTTCATTCTTAAACGGTTATTTTTTCTTTTTATTATTGTTGTTTGTTTGCTGCGGTAATGATACAGGTTGATAGTCGTATGGTACCTTTGCTTCTTTGATCTCCATCAAGGCGATATGCTCCGCCTGCGCCTGTGCGTTCAAATGTCCGGCTGAGAAGAATTTGTTGATGATCAATGTCTGTAAGAAACCGAAGATAGTAGACCATACCCAGTAGAAACCGACTGCGCCGGGAACGATATACGAGATATATACCGTGATCAAAGGCAGAAGGAGCATCATGTACTTCATACAGCCCTGCTGTCCCTGCATGGGATTGCCGTTCATGCGCATAGTTAGGATCTGGGAGCCTAAAGAGGTGACAAGACACAGGATGGGGATGATGATGATCGCGTTGGTGAATCCCGTGCTCTGCGGGATATTGAGCAGGTCGAGACCTAAGAAATTGAAGCCTCCCGCGAGATTATGGATCTCGTGCACCTGTTCCGCCGGTAAGCCGTGCTGGATCAGCAGGTTGACGTTATCGGCGTTGGTAAAAAGCTTCAAAGCGTTCATTTCCGAATAAATGTTGTTTTGGGTCAGATAAACGCCGGGGATCGAATTCAGCTGGGTGATCACTTCGGTTGACAGATGGATCACGTTCGACAGAGGTCTGACGACCGCGTAGTAGATGCCCAGCATGATGAACATGGGGAAGAGTGAGGTCAGACAGCCCGACATGGGAGAGATGCCCTCTTTGTCATAGAGCTTCTGGATCTCTTCGTTCTGCTTTGCTTTATTGTTGGCGTACTTTTCTCTGATCTCTCTTTGCTTCGCCTGCAGGCTGGCGTTAGCCGCCATGCTCTTCTGCTGTTTGACAGACGAAGGAAACAGGATCGCCCTGAAGATCAGGGTGAAAACGATGATGGCGATACCGAAGTTCTGGAATACCCAGAAGACCGCCCACAGGATGTAGCCGAATATGCTACCGATAAAATTAAAAACAGTGAACATACAAAAAAGCCTTTCTGAAAGCTTTCATAAGCTACTTGAGCTTATGCGTTTTTTCGGGGACGGGGTCGTAGCCGCCCTTGGACCACGGATTACATCGCAGGATCCTCCACAGTCCCATAAAACCGCCCTTCAAGGCGCCGAAGCGCTCGATCGCTTCATAGGTATACTGGGAACAGGTGGGATAATACTTACACTTGGGTGAGGTGTGTGGGGAGATAGCAGTCTGATAAAACCGGATAAGCTTTAAGAATAATTTTTTCATACTACTGAATAACGCCCAGCTGCGTCAAATGCTGCCGCATATACTTTTCGACCTCGTAGCTCTTACAGTACGCGGTGCGGGTGCGGGCGACAAAAATAATATCATACGACGCGCTCATATCCGGTCGGATATTTGCGAATGCCGCGCGGATGAGTCTGCGGCTGCGGTTGCGGTAGACTGCCTTACCGACCTTTTTTGAGGTGGTGATACCTATCCTAAGGTTATTGTTTTTCGTTTTGATCGCATAGGTAACGAGAGAGGGGGACACCAGCGATTTGCCCCTATGGTAGATACGCTGAAAATCCCTGTTGCTGGTAATCGTAGTAATCTTCATCAAACCACCGAAACAGTTAGTCCTTCGCACGGTTTAGGCTGTCGTGCCCAGCGTACGTCATAAGTAAACGGTATCGAAAAAAGAGATAAAAGCACCGTGATCGGGTTCATTCGACAGGTTTTTCGGACAAAATAAAATACCTGTAAAAATGAAAAGAAAGACCACTGCCGACAGTGGCCTTTGATCTTAGTAGGATAATTGCTTTCTGCCCTTCGCTCTTCTTCTGGCAAGAACTTTGCGGCCGTTACTGGTAGACATTCTTTTTCTGAAGCCGTGCTCCTTTTTACGATGGATCTTCTTAGGCTGATATGTTCTGAGCATTGATACTCCTCCTTTCGGGTACATAACCTTACAAGATAGCATTATAGCTTAGTTTTTCTTATTAGTCAATATCCAATTTTGCTTATTTACGCTATTTTTTCACATTGTTTTTGTTTGTTTTCGGCGACACCACAAGATATAGTATTCATCGAAAAAAACAACACAATTTGATTTTTTGAATCGTCTGTCATAATGCACATTTTTATTGATATATATAATACTTATATATATGTACTTTTTTCCACATAATCAGTTGCTTTTATGTGGAAAATTTGATATAATGATTAACATCTATGGGTATGTCTTTATCACGATTTTCAGACAGACAATTTTTGCCCATAACAGAAGGCAAAATTAACTGAGGAAGGTTAATAAGGAATGGAAAACTTTAGAGAAGGCTGGGAGATCATCTGCGATTATCTCAGACAGGAAAATAAAATCGTAGAGGTCGCATACAAAACGTGGATCTCACGGATCGAACCGGTAGGGATCGACTTTGAAAAAGGCGTCATCACCCTTATGGTGCCGAATGAGTTTCACCGCCAGACACTGATTCGCGGCTATCTGCCGAAATTCGAAGAAGCATATGAGACGGTATTGGGTACGAATTTTGAGACCATCTTCCTGATACCGGAAGAGAATGAAAAGAAAAAGGAAAAGCTGCTCGGCGACGAGACCTCTGCCGACGCGGGCTATGAATTCACCTTCGATACCTTTATCGTCGGCTCGTCCAATAAATTTGCTCACGCGGCTTCGATGGCTGTCGCTCAAAATCCGGCTGCCGCTTACAATCCGCTGTTTCTGTACGGTAATTCCGGCTTAGGAAAAACCCATCTGCTGTACGCGATCGGCAACGAGATCCGTCAAACGCATCCCGAATATACCGTCATCTATATCAAGGGCGAGGATTTTGCGAACGAGATTATCCAGTCGATCATGAACAAGACCACAGCCCAGTTCAGACAGAAATATCGTCAGACGGATGTGCTGCTTGTGGATGATGTACAGTTCATCGGCGGTAAGGAAAGTACGCAGGAGGAATTCTTCCACACCTTTGACGCGCTGTATGACGCGAAAAAGCAGATCGTACTCACATCCGACCGACCGCCGAAGGAGATCAAGGTGCTGACAGACAGGCTCAGAGGCAGATTCGAGATGGGTCTTCTCGCCGATATCCAGGCGCCGGAATTTGAGACAAGGATGGCGATCATCAAGCGTAAAGCGGAGATTATCGGGCTGGATCTGAGCGACGACCTGTGCGAATATATTGCCAACAAACTCAAGACCAATATCCGACAGCTCGAGGGCGTCGTCAAAAAGCTGATGGCACGCTATAATCTGACAAAAGAGAAACCGACTCTGTCGATCGTCAATGAATCGATCGCGGACATATTAAACGACGATACGCCGCCGGAGCTGACGGTAGAGAAGATCGTCGACGAGGTCTGCCGCACCTACGGCGTAGACAGCGACGACCTGCGTTCACAAAAATCACGCAGAGCCAATATAAATAAACCGCGTCAGATCGCGATCTATATCGTCAGAGAGCTGACGACCCTGTCGATGGAGAACATCGGTAAAGAGTTCGGCAACCGCCACTACTCGACCATCGTCTATACCGTACAGCAGGTGGAAAAGGATATCAAAAACGATCCTTCCCTCAGAGATACGGTGGAGGATATCATCAAGAATATCCGAGAAAGATGATCCTTACATCAATAAACTTCCCCGGTGCAAGCACTAAAGTGTCCGCCGGACACTTTACCCTCGCTATGCTCGGGCGGGGTATTTGACCATTTAATCGGTTGAGATTGCCAC
>CADAUE010000077.1 GCA_902790985.1 uncultured Ruminococcus sp. | reverse complement strand
TCAGCAGTAGCTCTCAGCCAATCAGCGTTCGCACTAAGTGCTCCGCTTCTTGGGAGAGCCTTGCATGGGTGCTGTTAGCCAATCGCAGTTAAAACTGCTTTTGGACAGCACCTCAACTCCTAACTCCTCACTCCTCACTGTTTTAGCCGCTTTCTTTCGGCTGCTCTTCGGTTTCGCGGCGGGCTTTTTCTCCCTCACCGTCGCCAGCGCGATCACCTCGTCGATCGTCTCGACGGGATGGTAGCTGATGTTCTCGCGGATCTCGGGATCGAACTCAGAAAGGTCGCGCTCGTTCTCCTTGGGGATGATGACATGCTGCACGCCGGCCTTGTACGCCGCCATGCTCTTTTCCTTCAAGCCGCCGATCGGCAGCACCTTGCCGCTGATACTGATCTCGCCGGTCATCGCGACGTCGGCGCGTACCGGGATACCGGTCAGCGCAGAATACAGCGCGGTCGCCATCGTCACGCCCGCGGACGGACCGTCCTTCGGAACAGCTCCCTCCAGGGCATGGATATGGATATCGCGGTTTTTATAGAAATCGGGGTCGATGTGATATTTTTCGGCGCGGGTACGGATGGCGGTGATCGCCGCCTTGCCGCTTTCCTGCATGACGTCGCCCAGCGAGCCGGTCAGCTCCAGCTTGCCCGAACCGTTCATCACGACGCACTCCAGCGGCAAAAGCGTGCCGCCGACGGTCGTCCACGCAAGACCGTTGACCATGCCGACTTCGTCCTTCTTCGCGGAGATATCGTCGAGATATTTTTTTACGCCGAGATACGCGTCGAGGTTCTTGTCGCTGACGCGCACAACGGTATCGGGATCGCTGAGGATCGCGACAGCCGCCTTGCGAAGCACCGCGACCAGCTCGCGTTCGAGATTACGCACGCCCGCTTCACGGGTGTAGAAGTCGATCACGGCGTAGATCGCCTTGTCGGTCATGCGGAAGTTTTTGCGTTTGACGCCGCAGAGCTTCATCTGCTTCGGGAGCAGGTGCTTCTTGGCGATATTGAACTTTTCGACGCGCGTATATGACGGCAGCTCGATGACGTCCATGCGGTCTCGAAGCGGCGCAGGGATCGCGTCGGCGTCGTTCGCGGTGGTGATGAACATCACGTCGGACAGATCGAACGGCAGGTCGATGTAGTGGTCGACAAAGGCATAGTTCTGCTCGCTGTCGAGTACCTCCAGCAGCGCGGAGGACGGATCGCCCTTGTAGTCCGCGCTGAGCTTGTCGACCTCGTCGAGGATCAGCAGCGGATTGCGAGAGCCGCACTTTCGAAGCGCATTGATGATACGTCCGGGCATAGAGGCGATGTAGGTGCGGCGGTGACCGCGGATCTCCGCTTCATCCCTCACGCCGCCCAAGGCGACGCGGTAGCTCTTTCTGCCGATGGCTTCGCCGATCGAGGTCGCGATCGAGGTCTTGCCGATACCGGGAGGTCCGACAAGGCAGATGATCTGTCCCTTGGCTTTGTCGCTCAATTTGCGCACGGCGAGCTGTTCGATGATACGCTTCTTGACTTTATCGAGACCGTAGTGATCGGCGTCGAGCTTTTCACGCACCAGATCGAGGTCGATGTTCTCCTGTGTCACGGTGTTCCACGGCAGCTCCATGACGGTGTCTATGTAGGTCTCGATCACGCTGGATTCGTTGGTACCGACAGGCAGGCGTTCCAGACGCGAGCATTCCTTCATCAGCGCCTGTTCGACCTCTTCGGGGAGCTTCATCTCGGCGATCTTGCCCCTCAGCTCGTCGATATCGTTGAAGTCGCCGTTCTCACCCAGCTCGTCACGGATCACGTTCATCTGCTCGCGCAGGTAGTAATCGCGCTGGCTCTGGTCGATACGGGACTTCGCCTTCTCCATGATATCCTGCTCGACCGACATGATGAAGATCTCGTTCTGCATCGCGTCGATCAGCACCTCGAGCCTGTCGGAAAGGTTGACGGTCTCGAGGATGATCTGCTTGATCTCTACGTCGAGGATGACATTGGACGCAACGAAATCGGCGAGTTCGCCCGGTTCGTTGGACATGCCGATCTTGAAGAGGATATCGGCAGGCAGCTTCGGGGTCAGCTCCATATAGCGCTCAAAGGTCGCCTTGAGCGAACGCATCAGCGCGATATCGCGGGTCGTCAGCGTATGCTTACGGCTGTCGCCGTAAGGCTCGACCGCTGCGTACAGACAGCTGTCGCAGGGAACAGATTCGATGATCGCTCCTCGCCACAGACCCTCGACCACGACGCGCGTCGCCTTCTGATCCTCTTTGACGACCTGTTTGACGCGGCAGACTACGCCGACCTTGTAGATATCGTCAACCGTCGGCTCGTTCACGCCGGCGTCCATCTGGGCGGTGACAAAGATCAGCTGGTCGCTGTCCACAGCCATCTCGATGGCGCTCTTGGAACGCTTGCGGTTCACATCAAAGTTCAGCATCATCTTCGGGAACATGACAACGCCCCGAAGCGGCAGAACAGGTAGATTCATACCGGTTTTGATCTTGTTCATAATTCTCCTTGGGAATCAAAATAAGTTTCCTATATAATCAGCATAAGGCTGTATGCGGATACATACAGCCTTTTTATCATTCGATTGAAGTTGCTTTGGGTATAAGCTTGAGATTGCCACGGGGCGCATTTCAGATTGTCATTGGAGATTGCCACGGGGCGCATTTCAGATTGTCATTGCGAGGAGGAACATGGTTCCGACGTGGCAATCTCTACCTTTTCCTTTGCGCCCCTCGCAATGACTGTTTTAAATACCGTTTATTATGACGCGTTATCCCGGGTCTGTTCATCAAACTCATGCGAGAGCGGGAACGCGGATTCGTTGCGGATGATCTGAGGATCCGCTCCGTCCTCTACGACGTCGCGCGTGATGATGATCTTCTCGATCGAGGTATCGGAGGGGGTCTCGAACATCAAGTCTGTCAACAGTCCTTCGATGATACCGCGCAAGCCGCGCGCGCCGGTGTTCTGCTCCTTCGCTTTCTTCGCGATCGCGTAGAGCGCTTCTTTCTCAAAGAGCAGCTCCACGTTATCGAGCTTGAACAGGTGCTTGTACTGGGCGATGACGGAGTTTTTCGGCTCGGTCAGCACGCGTACCATGTCGTCCTCCGAAAGGTCGGACAGCGCCGCGATAACGGGCAGTCTGCCGATCAGCTCGGGGATGATGCCGAACTTGATCAGATCATGTCCGGTCACATGCTTCATCCAGTCCTTCTCGAGCTCGTCGTTTGAAGCGCTCACATCCGCCTCAAAGCCCAGCACAGAGGAACCCATACGTTTTTTGACGACCTTGTCAAGCCCGTCAAACGCGCCGGCGCAGATGAAGAGGATGTTCTTGGTGTCGATCTGTAAAAACTCCTGCTGAGGGTGCTTTCTGCCGCCCTGCGGAGGGACGTTCGAGACTGTGCCCTCGACGATCTTGAGCAGCGCCTGCTGTACGCCCTCGCCGCTGACGTCGCGGGTGATGGAGGGATTTTCGCTCTTGCGGGCGATCTTGTCGATCTCGTCGATATAAATGATGCCGCGCTCCGCCTTTTCGATATCGAAGTCAGCCGCCTGGATCAGCTTTAGGAGGATGTTTTCGACGTCCTCGCCGACGTAGCCCGCCTCAGTCAAGGTGGTCGCGTCAGCGATCGCGAACGGTACGTCCAGAGCCTTAGCCAAAGTCTGGGCAAGCAGGGTCTTTCCGACGCCGGTCGGCCCGAGCATCAGCACGTTGGATTTGGAGAACTCTACGTTTTCGTCGTGATTGAACACGCGCTTATAGTGGTTGTAGACCGCTACGGCAAGCGTTTTCTTCGCGGCGTCCTGACCGATGACATAGTCATCGAGGATCCTCTTGATCTCTACGGGCTTCAAGAGCTTTTCGGTGATATCCGCCTTTTCCTCGCCGATCTCGCGAGGACCCATTTCGCCGTCCTCCAAGATGGACATGCACAGATCGACGCACTGGTCGCAGATATACACGCCGTTGCCGGCGATCAGCCGCCCGACCATCTCCTGCGGCTTACCGCAGAAGGAACAATAGACGTTGTCCTCGGTTCTTTTTCCTGCCATACAAAACTCCTTACTCGATATCCTGTCAACGGCACATGCATGTGCCTTACAATGACATTTTTACACGGATATCAATCAGCGATGTTCAATTACCTTGTCGATCAAGCCGTATTCCAGCGCCTGCTGCGCTGTCATGAAGTTATCGCGCTCGGTATCCTGCTTGATGGTCTCCAGCGGCTGACCGGTGTTCTTCGAGAGGATCTCGTTGAGCTTCTGCTTGGTGTGCAGGATGTGCTGGGTGTGGATCTCGATATCGGTCGCTTGACCCTGCGCGCCGCCGGAGGGCTGGTGGATCATGATGTCGGCGTTGGGCAGGGCGTAACGCTTGCCCTTGGTGCCTGCCGCAAGCAGGAACGCGCCCATCGAAGCTGCCATACCCATGCAGATGGTGGAAACGTCGCACTTGATATACTGCATGGTGTCATAGATCGCCATACCGTCGGTCACGGAGCCGCCGGGAGAGTTGATATACAGGCTGATATCCTTGTTGGGATCCTGACCCTCGAGGTACAGAAGCTGAGCAACGACCAGACTGGCAGTCGTCGAGTTGACCTCTTCGTTGAGCATGATGATTCTATCGTTGAGCAAACGGGAGAAGATGTCATAGGAACGTTCTCCGCGGTTGGTTTGTTCTACTACATAAGGTACTAATGCCATAAACTATCATCCTTTCACAATAGTATTTATCTCTGTTATCCGTATTATTCACACGATGAAGGCAACGAAAATATAAAAATCGGGTGCGGGCATAGCCCGCCATTCACCATTCACCGTTCACCATTCACCTTATTTGATCACAGCGTTATCCTTGACGAGCTTCATCGCGAGCTGTACGCCGAGATCCTCCTTGACGCTCTCTTCGGGGATGATCTCCTTGACCTTGTCGGCTTCCATTTTGTAAGCCTCAGCCATTCTGTCATACTCCGCCTTGATATCGTCCTCGGTGGGCTTGATATTCTCAAGCTCAGCGATCTTCTCGAGAGCCAGACGCATCTTGACTCTGCGCTCAGCCTCGGGCTTATACATCTCGAGCACCGAATCAGCGTTCATGCCGGTGTACTGCATGTAGGTGTTCATATCCATGCCCTGCTGACGCAGACGCATATCCATCTCGCGGATCATCTGATTCGCTTCGTTGTCGATCATCTGAGAGGGGATCTCACCCTCGACCTTCTCGATCACGGCGTTGGTCAGCTTGTCGTCGAGGTCGCGCTCGGACTCAGACTCCAGACGCTTAGCGATCTGCTCCTTGAGCTCATCGCGATACTCGGCAACGGTATCCTTCTCGGAAACGTCCTTGACGAAATCGTCGTCTACCTCGGGAAGCTCCTTACACTTGATCTCGTGGAGCTTGATCTTGAACTGAGCGTCCTTGCCCTTGAGGTTCTCTGCCTGATACTCCTCGGGGAACTTGACGTCGATGGTGAACTCGTCGCCGGTGTTATGGCCGACGATCTGCTCCTCAAAGCCGGGGATGAAGTTGCCGGAACCGAGCTCGAGGTTATATTCCTCAGCCTTGCCGCCCTCAAAAGCCTCGCCGTCGCAGAAGCCCTCGAAGTCGATGACGACGGTATCGCCGTTCTCAGCGGCACGGTCCTCAACGGTGACCATACGGCTGTTGCGGTCGCGTACACGGTCGATCTCTTCGTCGATCATCTCTTCGGTGACCTCGGTAGAGAGCTTCTCGACCTCGATGCCCTTGTAGTCCTTGATCTCGATCTCGGGCTCAACGATCACGGTCGCCTTGAAGGTGAAGCCGTCCTTAGAGACCTCGGTAGCCTCAAGGTTCGTCACGGTAACGACCTTCAGGTCAGCCGCCTTGCAGGCGTCGTCGAGCGCGTCGGGATAGCAATCCTGCATCGCGTCGTCATAGAACACCTCAGCGCCGTACATCTTCTCGATGATCGCGCGGGGCGCCTTGCCCTTACGGAAACCGGGGACGGCGATCTTCTTGGACTCTTTCTTATATACCTTATCGACAGCCGCCATGAAGGTCGCGCCGTCTACTTCTACCTCTACCTCATAGGTATTGGTCTCAGTCAAATTAGATGATTTTAAAGCCATTTTATATTCCTCCTAATGAATTCTTGATTGAATCGCTAATAATATAACATATATGGGAAAAAATTACTATGTACAAATTGTAAAAATATATGGGATTATCTCACTAAAATAGGGATAAAACGTGTATAATCGGCTGCGATCAGATGAAAATCGATGCCCTTGTACGTTCCTGTCACGGCATTATTATGGGTGCGCTCGCCGTGCAGATGACCGTACCAGCACTCTTTGACGCCCAGCTCCAGCAGCGCTCCCATGATCTCCTCGCACTCGACGTCGCCGTAAACGGGCGGATAGTGCAGGAACACGATGGGGGTTGTATCGCTGAGCTTCTTCGCTTCGGCAAAGGACATCCTCAGCCTGCCGATCTCACGGTTGATGACCTTGATATCGTGCTCGCCCTCTTTGTCGTAGTACCAGCCGCGGGTGCCGCAGACAGTCCTGCCCTCGACCTCAAAGGCGTTGTTGAACAGGATCTTGATGGTGTCAAAGTGATTCTCGGCGAGGTAATCGTCGATCTTCTTCTTCGTCTGCCACCAATAGTCGTGGTTGCCCTTCAAAAAAAGCTTTTTGCCGGGAAGCGCGTTGATGAAGGAAAAGTCCTCATAGCACTCTTCGAGCTTCATCGCCCACGAGATATCGCCGCCGACCACGACGGTGTCGTCATCGGTCACAAGACGTTCCCAGTTCGCTTTCAGCCTGTCGACATAATCCGTCCATCCGGGAAAGACGTCCATCGGCTTATCCGTGCCTAAGGACAGGTGCAGATCGGCGATCGCGAACAGGCTCATTCAGCGATCCCCAGAGCGCTGAGCACCACGCTCTGCATCTTGTCCTTGTCGGTCACGTCGGAAAACCGCGCCGTCTTGCCGCGCAGGTTCGCGAGAGGTTCGGGAACCTCTGCGCCGGTGATCTCATGGAGCTGTTCGACCATGTCGAACTCGCTCTCGGGACTGTCGCCCTTGTCAAGTGCGCCGAGGACAGCCTTAGAGAACTTGTAGGGGCTGGCGGTGGAAGCGATCACGACAGGGGTATTGTCGCCGGTCTCCTTGATATAAGCGTCGCATACGGACACCGCGACCGCCGTGTGGGTATCGCAGAGATAGCCCTGCTGATCAAAGAGATCGTGGATGGTCTTTTTGGTAGCGTCCTCATCGGCATAGCCGCCCCAGAACATCGCGCCGATCTTCTCCTTGATGGAGTCGGACACCTCATATCTGCCGCAGGATTTCAGCGCGTCCATATAGCCCTTGGTCTCGACGTCGTTGTCGCCCGACATCGTGTAGAGCAGGCGCTCGAGGTTCGAGCTGACGAGGATATCCATCGAGGGAGAGACCGTGGTATAGAAATCGCGGTTTTTATCGTAGACGCCGGTGCGGATGAAGTCGGTGAGCACGTTGTTAGAGTTGGAAGCGCAGATGAAGCGGTTGACGGGCAGACCCATCTCATAGGCGTAGTAGCCCGCGAGGATGTTGCCGAAGTTGCCGGTCGGCACGGTGATGTTGATCTTGTCGCCGAGCTTGACCTTGCCGAGGTTCACCATATCGCAGTAAGCGGAGATATAGTAGACGATCTGCGGCAGCAGACGACCCCAGTTGATGGAGTTCGCCGACGAGAACATCATGTTGTGATCGGCTAAGATCGCCTGTGTCTCGGGATCGGTAAAGATCCGCTTGACCGCGGTCTGAGCGTCGTCAAAGTTGCCGCGGATCGCACAGACATAGACGTTGTCGCCCTGTTGGGTGTTCATCTGGTGCTTCTGCATCGCGGACACGCCGTCGACCGGATAGAAGACGATGATCTTGGTGTGCTCCACATCCTTGAAGCCCTCGAGCGCCGCCTTGCCGGTATCGCCGGAGGTCGCGACCAGAATGACCGCGTCCTTACCGCCA
This sequence comes from uncultured Ruminococcus sp., assembly GCA_902790985.1. Classification (GTDB taxonomy): domain Bacteria; phylum Bacillota; class Clostridia; order Oscillospirales; family Acutalibacteraceae; genus Ruminococcoides. Next base: position 3,622 of record CADAUE010000077.1, on the reverse strand, counting down.
CCGACCTTTTTCAGCGATTTGGTCAGAAAATGCGGCAGGATCTGCAGCGCCATATCCTTGAAGGCGCAGGTCGGACCGTGCCACAGCTCCAAAAGATTTTGCTGTGCGCCGTTATAATCGACCGAGGTGATGGGATCGGGATTCGCCGAACCGAACTTTTCCACGGTATACGCGCTGTCGACGCAGTCGGCGATCTCCTCTTCTGTGAAATCGGTCAGATATTTCGCTATCACCAGTTTCGCTCTGTCCCGATACGACATCGAAAGCATCGCTTTCAGCTCGTCAGCCGTCAGCTGAGGGAAGCTCTCGGGCACGAACAGACCGCCGTCCTGAGAGATGCCCTGCGCGATCGCCTGCGCGGACAGAACCGTTTTGCTTTTATCTTGAGTAGAGTGATAATACATAAAGACCCTCCTAACCCAGTATAATATCTGTATTATAATATCACAAATCAGCCGCTAAAGCAATAGGAAACGCCACAAAAAAGCCACAAAAAAGCCACTGTTCTGCCAAGTTTATGGCTAAAACAGCGGAGAATACCGTATGAAATTCAAAACCGCGCGTAATCCTCGGTCTGCCAAAAGGCGTTTTTGATATGGTCGATCCTGACGAGCCTGCCGCTGCCGCGGTCGATCTCGACCTCGATGACGTCGAAACGCGGCTGCAAGCGCGAGCGTTTGTACTCCATATACCATGACGCGGCGCGCATGATGTGGAACTGCTTACGCTGATCGACGGCGTACCTGCCGCTGAGATACGGGTCGGCACGACGCGTCTTGACCTCGATGAAGGCGATCTCTCCCCCATCGCGGGCGATGATATCCACTTCTCCCAGCTTGGTTTTATAATTCTTTTCCAGAATTTTACAGCCGTTTTCTTTCAAATATTTCGCGGCGAGCTTTTCACCCAGCGCGCCGAATTCTTTGTTGGTATATGCCATACTTACACCTTCGGCAGCCCGTGCTTTTCATAGATCTTTTTGAGGAAGCTCGGGCGGTGGATGGGACTCTCGCCGTGTTCCAGAATGCGCTCGACATGGAGCTTTGTGCCGTAGCCCTTGTGCTTCTCAAAGCCATATTCGGGGTATTTCTCGGCATACTCCAGCATCAGACGATCCCTGCTGACCTTCGCGAGGATCGAAGCCGCGGCGACGGACATCGACTTCGCATCGCCTTTTATGATATACTCGGCGGGGATATCGAGCGGCGGCAGACGGTTGCCGTCGATCATAGCGTAGTCCGCCTTGACGGACAAGCCCTCGACCGCGCGCTTCATCGTGTTCATGGTGGTGACGAGGATATTGTCGCGTTCGATCTCCTCCACCGTGCCGAAGGCGATGGAGCAGGAAACAGCCGTCTCGATGATAACGTCAAAGAGCGCGTCGCGCTTTTTCTCTGTCAGCTTTTTAGAATCGTTCACGCCCTCGATGACACAGCCCTCGGGCAGGATGACGGCGGCTGCGCAGACGGGTCCCGCAAGCGGCCCTCTGCCCGCTTCATCCACGCCGCAGATATGCCGATAGCCCTTTTGACGGGCTTCGTTTTCGTAATATAACCAGTCCATTACAACCTCCGGTTTCATTAGTTAGGAGTTAGGAGTGAGGAGTTAGGAGTGAAGGGTGGGACACCCACACCCGAATGAAAATACTGCTGTCTTTCACAATAGTTATCAAAGAAAAAACGCTCAGCGGTTATTATAAATCAAAACGCGTCAGCGTTCCCACAACTCCTCACTCCTAACTCCTAACTCCTAATTCTTTAAGGTTTCTCCAGCGTGATCCGTCCCAGCTTTGCGGCACGGAACTCGTCGAGCAGGGTGTAGGCGGCGCGTTCGGTATCCGCCTCACCGCCCGAGATCAGCATACCGCGATTGCGGGCGATCTTCTCGAGCAGCTCATAGCTCGGCAGCGCAAGATCCTCCCGCGTCAGCTGATAGCGTTCCTCAAACTCGGGCGTATGCAGCTCCTTGAGCAGATCGAGCAGACGGATCGCCAGCAGCTCGGTGTCCATGACCTCGCTCTTGATCGCGCCGGTAAAGGCGAGGTGTTCGCCCACGGTCTGGTCGTCGAACTTCGGCCACAGTACGCCGGGGGTGTCGAGCATCTCAAAGCCCTTTGAGACGGTGAACCACTGGTTGCCGCGCGTGACGCCGGGGCGGTCGGCGGCATTCGCCTTGGTCTTCTTGGAAATACGGTTGATGAAGGTGGACTTGCCGACGTTGGGGATACCGACGATCATCACGCGCATAGAGGGGTTGACCATGCCCTTCGCCTTGTAGCTCTCGATACGCTCACGGAGCATCTCGGTCAGCACGGGCACGAACCTGTCCACTCCCCTGCCGCTCTTGCAGTCGACGGGGATCGCGCGGACGTTCTCACGGCTTAAGAAACTGACCCACTGCGCCGTCGCGCGGGGATCCGCCATGTCGCATTTGTTGAGCAGAACGATCCGCGGCTTGCCGGCGGTCAGACGGGCGATATCGGGGTTGCGCGAAGAGATCGGGATGCGCGCGTCGATGATCTCCGCGACGGCGTCCACGAGCTTTAAGTCCTTTTCAATACGGCGCTTGGTCTTGGTCATATGACCGGGGTACCACTGGATCACCTGCGTATGCTCAGAGGATGTCGCAGAAGGAGATCTCTTCGCTTTGACAGGCTTCGGCTTAGGCGCGACAGGCTTTGCGGAACGATTTTTCGCGGACGGATTCATCCGCGCGCCGGAACGTCCTCCTCGGGACTGCCGGTGACTCGTATTCTTTTTACGCTGATTCGATGTTTTTTTCATATTGACCTCTAAAGAAAGCCTGCTCCCATAGAAGCAGGCTCATGTGAATTAGCTGTAAACGTAGCGGATCTTGCTCAGATCCAGCTTGGGCACGCCGCCGGTACCGTAGGCGTGCGGGATCACATCCAGCTGCGCCTTGCCGATGATATAGCTCTCGTCGATAAAGCCGATCTGCTTATAGCGGCTGTCCAGAGAGATCGAGCGGTTATCACCCATGACGAACACCTTGCCCTCGGGAACCACGCCGTTGAGCTCCTCTTCGGCAACATCGCCGCGTACGGTCGTCCCCTGGATATACGGCTCATCGAGCTTTTGACCGTCGACATAGACCGCGTTGTTTTCATAATCGAGCTTCAGCTCCTGCCCCGCGGTCGCGATCACGCGCTTAACGAGGGGCTTGGGGTACTCTTCGCCGTGGCTGATGATGACGATATCGCCGTTATGGGGCGTATAAAACAGGTCGGTGATCAGCACCTTGTCGCTGTCGATCAAGGTCGGCTCCATGCTCTTGCCGTCGACGTCGATGATACGGAAGCCGAAGGTCATGACGAGCAGAACGACCACCAACGCCATGAACAGGCTGCCCAGCCAGTCGAAGACGGTAGCGGCAAATTCATTTTTTACAAGCTTTATCTCAAGCGAACGCTCTTCAACAGCAGGGGTTTCTGTCTCCTGCTCCATCTCAGGCGCGTCGACCACTTCATAATTGATCTTCAAACGGAACATCTCCATTCCATATTATACTATTCTCTGATAAAATACTTTAAAACAGATGTCGATGGAAAATTCCGCAGAACAAGGCGGAGGACGCCGCAAGGCTGGCGCCTTGCAAGGACGAC
>CADAUE010000076.1 GCA_902790985.1 uncultured Ruminococcus sp. | reverse complement strand
GTACTCGGGGCCGACAAGCTCAGAGAGCATCTCGCAGACCTTGATCGGGTAGCCGCAAGCCTTGGGATCACGGCCGTAGGGAGAGGTCTGGGTGACCTGACCGACCAGAGAGGTCGGAGCCATCTGACCGCCGGTCATACCGTAGATCGCGTTGTTGATGAAAATGACGGTGATGTTCTCGTTACGAGCCGCCGCGTGGACGGTCTCAGCCATACCGATGGACGCGAGGTCGCCGTCGCCTTGATAGGTGAAGACGATGTTGTTCTCGGGATCGGCACGCTTGACGCCGGTAGCGACAGCCGGAGCGCGGCCGTGAGCGGCTTCGATCATATCACAGTTGAAATAGTTATAAGCCATAACGGAGCAGCCTACGGGAGCGATACCGATGGTGTTGCCCTCGATGCCCAGCTCGTCGATGACCTCGGCGACCAGACGGTGAACGATACCGTGGGTACAGCCGGGGCAGTAATGCAGCGGCACGTCGATGAGTGCGTGCGGTTTCTCAAATACAGCCATTACTTGATACCTCCGTTGATTTCTTTGATCGCGCCCAGCACCTGCTCGGGGTCGGGGATCATACCGCCCGCGCGTTTGCACAGGGAAACGGGACACTTCGACTCGATCGCGAGCTGTACGTCCTCGATCATCTGACCCATGTTCAGCTCAACGCTGAGGAACGCCTTCGCGTGCTCAGCCGCCTTCTTAAAGGGAGCCTTCGGGAACGGCCAGAGGGTGATGGGACGGATCAGACCCGCCTTGATACCGAGCTTACGTGCTTCGTCGACAGCGTTCTTCGATACACGCGCCGCGATACCGAACGCCGCCAAGACGATGTCGGCGTCGTCGACCTTATACTCCTCGTACATGGTCTCGTTCTCTTCGATGACCTTGTAACGATCATAACGCTTGAAGTTGAAGTCCTCCAGCTCCTCGGGAACGAGAGAGAGGGAGTTGACGATGTTGTGCTCACGCGCCATCTTAGTACCCGTGGTAGCCCAGGGCTTCGCGGGCTCGGGGTTGACGGTGAGGTCGTCGATGGAAACAGGCTCCATCATCTGTCCCATGGTACCGTCGGCAAGGATCATCGAGGTCATGCGGTAGGTATCCGCCAGCTCAAAGCCCTTGACGGTCAGCTCCGCCATCTCCTGCACGGAAGCGGGAGCGAGGACGATCATGTGATAGTCGCCGTGACCGCCGCCTCGGGTGGACTGGAAGTAGTCGGACTGGGAGGGCTGGATGCCGCCGAGGCCCGGACCGCCGCGCTGGACGTTGACGATCAGAGCGGGCAGGTCGGAACCCGCGAGGTAGGATAAACCCTCGCCCTTTAAGGAGACGCCGGGAGAGGAGGAAGAGGTCATGACGCGCTTACCGGCTGAGGATACGCCGTAGACCATGTTGATCGCGGCGATCTCACTCTCCGCCTGCAGGAAGGTACCGCCGATCTTGGGCATGACCTTCGCCATATAAGCGGCGATCTCTGTCTGAGGTGTGATCGGATAACCGAAGTAATGACGGCAGCCCGCCTTGATCGCGGCGGCGGCGATCGCCTCATTACCCTTCATCAAAATCTTATCTGCCATATCGTTTCATCACCTTTCTACCTTGATAATACAGTCGGGGCACATCATGTAGCAGGAAGCGCAGCCGATACACTGGCTCATATCGGTGCACTCAACGGGATGATGACCCTTTTTGTTGATCTTGTCTGTGGCAAGGCGCAGAATACCCTTGGGGCAAGCGTCTACACACAGCGCGCAACCTTTACAGTTGTCTGTCTTGAACGTTAGCTTTGCCATATACATTTTCCCTTCTTTATCAAAATATGATAATACAATATATGATCTCGCTTACACAGGGCGAGCCTGTAAATGCAAGCGGAATAACGGGCTGATCTTATCCTTGAGGTCATCGTAAAGACGTTCCTCAACGGTGGTGAGTACAACGGGAAGTCCCGAAAGCTCAGATACCTCTTCGGCATACTTTACAGAGCCGAGAACAGCCGACGCGTCGGTCTCTGCGGCGAGGTTCGAGTTGTTGATGATACCCGTAAACGGGATCCCGCACGCCGCTTCGATCTCGCGCATGACCTCGACGGTAGAGGGCGCGTCGGGGGTCAGCGGTCTGAATCGGTTGACGACCATCAGCATTTCGTAGTCATTCTCGTTTTTGATCGCGTCACGCAGTCTGCCGAGCGCGTAGGCTCCCCTATCGTCGCCGCCGATGTCCATGATGACGGAAAGCTCTCTGTCATCGGTGATTGCATACAGATCGGCGGGCATTGACGGGAGGTCGACGTTGGATGACGCGAACTCGGAGCAGATCAGACGGATGTCGTGCTGTTTGAATTCATCCTCGCTGTCCTTGGAACGGAAGTAGGGATTGACGATATCGAGGTCGGCGATCGCGACACGATCACGCTTTGAGCGCAGATCAAGCGCCATGTTGACCGCGATATTGGTCTTTCCCGAGCCGTAGTGACCGCAAAGGATGGTAAGACGTTTGTAGGTCATAGATAAAACTCCGTTTTGGGGTTAACGGATATTGGTGAACGGCGAACGGTGAAGGGCGGGACACCCGTACCCGCTTTTTATGATAATAGGGTACATTACGGATTCTACCAAATAGGAATCCAAAACGCGGACACGCGTGTCGGCGTTCCCTCAACCGTTAACCATTAACCGTTATCCGTTATCCGAATCATAATTTATTTCTCTGGATCTTACCGCTGGTCGTCTTGGGCAGGCTGTCCTTGAATACGACGATACGCGGGTACTTATACGGAGCGGTATGGGTCTTGACGTAGTCCTGGATCTCCTTCTTCAGCTCGTCGGTGCCTTCGGTACCCTTGACGAGGACGATACTCGCCTTGACGACCTGACCGCGCACGGGATCGGGAGCGGCGGAAACGCCGCACTCGAGGACATACGGCAGCTCCATGATGACCGATTCGATCTCGAACGGTCCGATACGGTAGCCGGAGGACTTGATAACGTCGTCAGCTCTGCCGACATACCAGAAGAAGCCGTCCTCATCGCGCCAAGCGAGGTCGCCGGTGTGATAGTAGCCGTTGCGCCAATTCTTGCGGGTGGCGTCGACGTCGTTGTAGTAGTACATCGCCAGTCCGCAGGGCATGCCGTTCGCGATATTGATACAGATCTCACCGGGCTCGCCGTCGGGGACGTCGTTGCCGTCCTTGTCGAGCAGATGGATGTCGTAGATCGGAGAGGGCTTGCCCATCGAGCCGATCTTGTGCGGAGCGCCGATCATGTTGCAGATGATAACGGCGGTCTCTGTCTGACCGAAGCCCTCCATGATCTGCAAGCCGGTGAGCTTCTCAAACTGGTTGTAGACCTCGGGATTCAGCGCCTCGCCCGCGGTGGTCATGCGCTTGACGGAGGAGAAATCGTATTTGCTGATATCCTCCTTGATCATCATACGCAGCATGGTAGGCGGCGCGCAGAAGGTCGTGATCTTGTATTTCGCGAACATCGGCAGGATATCGTCGGCGTGGAAGCGGTCGAAGTCGTAGACGAACATCGGCGCTTCACAGAACCACTGTCCGTACAGCTTGCCCCATGCCGCCTTTGCCCAGCCGGTGTCGGAGATGGTAAAGTGCAGTCCGTCGGGGTCGACGTTGTGCCAGAAATGCGCGGTCATAAAGTGACCGAGCGCCAGTTTATAGCTATGCGCGGCGATCTTCGGATAACCCGAGGTGCCGGATGTGAAGTACATCAGCATGATGTCGTCGCCGCAGGGAGTGCTCTCCTTGCGCTCGAAGTGCGAAGAGAAGAGCTTGTATTCTTCATCAAAGTTACGCCAGCCCTCGCGCACGCCGTTGACCATGATGCGTTTGAGCTGCGGATAGTTCTCCATCGCCTTCTCGACCTCTTCGGCGGAGTAGCCGTCGCCGGTACACAGGATCGCGGACACGCCCGCCGCCTTGAAGCGGTACTCGAGATCATGCGCCTGCAGCTGGTTGGTCGCGGGAATCGCGATCGCGCCGAGCTTATGCAGACCGATGATCGCGAACCAGAACTGGTAATGACGCTTTAAGATCAGCATGACGCGGTCGCCCTTGCGGATGCCTAAGCTCTTGAAGTAATTCGCGCACTGACAGGACGCGTGGCGGATATCGGTAAAGGTGAAGCGTCGCTCGGTCTTGTCGTTAGAAACATGGATCATCGCGAGCTTCTCGGGATCTTTATAGGAAATAGCGTCGATGACGTCGAAGCCGAAGTTGAATCTCTCGGTATTCTTATAGGTGACCTTGGTGGGAGTACCGTTCTCGTTGACCTCGTAGTCGACGAACTTCTTCCACACACGCTCGCTCGTGTCGAGATTCTCGACCTTTTTGGAGGCGATCGCCTTGGTGGAGGTCAGCTCGGGGATTGGCTCACCCTTGGGGTTGAGGACGATCGCGTAGAAGATACAGTCCTGCTCTCCCACCGCCATCTCGCCGTGAGGGGTGTTGGAATCGAAGTAGATGGTGTCGCCGGGGTTCAGGATCTCTTTATGATCGCCGACCTGCACCATCAGCTGACCCTCGATGACGATGTCGATCTCCTGTCCGTCGTGGGTGGTCAGCTCCATCGGTCTGTTCTGTGCCTCGGGGTTATACTTGCTCTTGACATAGAGCGGCTCCGCGATACGGTTCTGGAACGCGTAGGCGAGGTTGTAGTAGGTCATGCCGTGCGCCTGCGATACCTTTTGACCCAGTCCCCTGCGGGTGACGGTATAGGATTTCAGATTCGGGGAGATACCCTCGATGATCTCGGTGACGTTGACGTTCAACGCCTGGGAGACGCGGTAGATGAACGCGAAGTTGAGGTCCTGTTCGCCCGATTCACAGGCGAGGTACTCCTCCTCGGTGACGTCGGTGAACGCCGCCATCTCGGCGATCGTCTTGCCCTCAAGCTCTCTGAGCTCGCGGATACGGGTCGCCATCTCTTGAATTTTTAAGTCCAAAGATGTCATTTTTTCCATAACATACCTCTTATTCCGGAACGAGCGTTACCGATACAATAAATAACGCCCATCCCAAAGTAATAACTTTGAGACGAGCGCATAACACCCGCGGTACCACTCAAATTGCAGGCTGATATCTCAGCTTGCCACTCTCAGGGTCTGTAACAATTGTCATTGCGAGGCAATCATGCCGTGGCAATCTCAACTGATATTAACCCCTATGCGTTGACGCAGCAATCACGGAGGAGGTCTAGTCACGCAATCCGATACGCTTTCTTCTCCCCGGCTCAGAAGCTACAAACACGGAATTCATCACAGGAGCTTTCACCGACCGCTCCCTCTCTGAGTGAATACCAACCGCGCCCTCTTCGTCACAGCCTTTAACTCGTCTTATATTATCACATTATTCGCAGTTTGTCAACAGTTTTATTCACACCGCGCCCTATCGCCGCCGGCGTCCGTTAAGAAATTATAATTTATTACGCTGAATCTTACCGCTGATGGTCTTGGGCAGGCTGTCCTTGAATACGACGATACGCGGGTACTTATACGGCGCGGTATGCTTCTTGACATAATCCTGGATCTCTTTCTTCAAGGCGTCCGTGCCCTCGGTACCCTTGACGAGGACGATACTCGCCTTGACGACCTGACCTCTGACCTCGTCGGGAGCGGCTGATACGCCGCACTCGAGGACGTAAGGCAGCTCCATGATGACCGACTCGATCTCGAACGGTCCGATACGGTAGCCGGAGGACTTGATGACGTCGTCGGTCCTGCCGACATACCAGAAGTAGCCGTCCTCATCGCGCCAGGCGGTGTCGCCGGTGTGATACATGCCGTCGTGCCACGCCTCCCGGGTAGCTTCTTCGTTGCGGTAATAGCCCTTGAACAATCCACAGGGCACCTTCTTGTCGGTGCGGATGACGATCTCGCCCGGCTCGCCGTCGGGAACGGGATTGCCGTCGGGATCGACGATGTCGATGTCATAGCCCGGGGTAGGCTTGCCCATCGAGCCGATCTTCGGGGTAGTGCCGAAGAGGTTGCCGATGGTGAGGGTGGTCTCGGTCTGACCGAAGCCCTCCATGATCCTCAGCCCCGTCGCCTTCTTGAATTGGCGGTAGACCTCGGGGTTGAGCGCCTCGCCCGCGGTGGTCATGTGGACAATGCTGGAAAGGTCATATTTAGAGATATCCTCTTTGATCATCATGCGCAGCATGGTGGGAGGCGCACAGAAGGTGGTGATATGATACTTCGCGAACATCGGCAGGATGTCTTCGGCATGGAAACGGTCGAAATCATAGGTGAACACAGCGCCCTCACTGAGCCACTGACCGTAGAGCTTGCCCCACAGCGCCTTGCCCCAGCCTGTGTCGGAGATGGTGAAGTGCAGACCGTCGGGGTCTACGCCGTGCCAGTACTTGGCGGTGATATAGTGACCGAGCGCGTACTTATAGCTATGCTCGGCGATCTTCGGATAACCTGTGGTGCCCGAGGTGAAGAACATGACCATCGTATCGTCGCCGCAGGGGGTGTCGACCGTGCGGTAGAAGTGGGTGGAGAACATCTCGAACTCGCTGTTGAAGTCATGCCAACCCTCGCGCTTGCCGCCTACCAAAACCTTGGTGGTAAGGGACGGACAGGTCTTCTGCGCTTCATCGACAGAATCGGCGACGGAACCGTCGGCTGTCGCGACGATGGCGGAGACGCCCGCAGATTGGAAGCGGTACTCAAAGTCGTGGGAGAGCAGCTGGTTGGTCGCGGGGATCGCGATCGCGCCGAGCTTATGCAGGGCGAGCATAGAGAACCAGAACTGGTAATGACGCTTTAAGACCAGCATGACGCGGTCGCCCTTCTTGATACCGAGGCTCTTGAAGTAGTTGGCGGTCTGGTTGGAGAAGCGCTTCATATCCTTATAGGTAAAGCGGCGCTCCTCTTTATCCCTGTCGATATGGAGCATAGCGAGCTTATCGGGAGTGTTGTTGGCGATGGCGTCAACACAGTCGAACGCGAAGTTGAACTTATCCTCGTTCTTGAAGCTGATCGCCTTGAGCCTGCCGTCCTCGTCCTCGAGGGTGCGGACAAACTGACCGGTGATCGCGGATTTCTTGGCGATATGCGCCTTCATGACGTCGTCGTCACGTTCCTCGACGACCTTCTCACCGGGCAGGATGATCGCGATGAACTTGCAGTCCTCTCCGCCGATGGCGATCATGCCGTGAGGCGTCGAAGAATTGTAGTAGATACTGTCGCCCGCCTGCAGCTCTTCAAAGTTGTTGCCGATCTGGATCTTCATCTTGCCCGACAGGACAAAGTCGAACTCCTGTCCGTTATGCCGGGTCAGATGGATGGGCTTGTTCTGAAGCGATTCGTTGTAGTCGTACCGGCAGAAGTAAGGCTCGGCGATCTTGTTCTTGAACATCGGCGCGACGTTGACGATGGAGATACCCTCTTCTTCGGCAGTCTGTCTGCCGCCGCCGCGACGGGTCACGGTGTAGCTCTTGAGTCTTGCCGATTCACCCTCTAAGATGTCGGTGATCCCCAGCCCGAATGCTAAAGCGCACTTGTGGATGAAGGTAAAGGGAAAATCCTCGGTGCCGTTCTCATACGCTTTGTACTCGGTCACGCTGACCTCGGTCTTTTCCGCCATTTCTTCCACGGAAAAGCCGCTGATCTCGCGCATTTCGCGGATACGCTTAGCGACCTCCATCAATTTTTCGTTGTCTACTACTGACATAATGTGTTCCTCCCAAAGTTAAAGTGCGGGTAGAGCAATCAATAATCGAAATTGTTATGCGGGTAATTGAGGATAACCAAAGACGCCGGAAAAACTCTGAACAAAACAAAAGCTCGTCTCAACATACATTGAGACGAGCGTGAAAAATTCACATCCGCGGTACCACTCAATTTGCAGTATTACTACTGCCGCTCTCAAGGTCGATATACGATTGAGATCGCCTCGGCTCAAAAGCCTCGCAATAACAATGTACAGTAACCTCTATGCCTTTACGCAGCAATCACGGGAGATATCTACTAAGCATAACGCCGTTCGGGTCTCCGGCTCAGAAGCGATGGGTACTTAGGTTCGCTCTGTCAGCTCACACCGGCCGCCGACTCTCTGAAAAAGCTCATCCATGACCGTCTTCGTCACAGCCTTTATCAATTGTCTAGTCACATTCTAGCACAATCGACGAAAATGTCAATACCGTTAAAGTGACGGTTTTACGCCGACAGGCTCATTATATTTTAGCTATTTTTATGCACCTTGCGATTGCTCAAAATAAAGTTCAGCACCGCCATACCGATGATGATCGCATAGCCGATGATGCTGTACAGGTCGGGAGCCTGTGAGAATACGATCAAGCTCATCAGCGACGCGAAGATGATCTGGCTGAAATCATAAACCGATATCTCCTTAGCCGGAGCGCAGGTATAAGCCGCCGTGATCGAGAACTGCGCCAGCGCCGCCGATACGCCCGCCGACAGCAGATACACCCACTGCAGCGCCGTCATCGGCACATAACCCGAGATCATGATAGGTGTGACGACAAGGGTCGACACGGTCGAGAAGAAGAAAACAATGTAGGGGTTGTTCTCCCCCATCACGCCGAGCTTGCGCACACACCCGTAGGCCGCTCCCGCGAATACCCCGCCTAAAAAGCCCACCAGCGCGGGGATGAACGCGGCGTTGGCGAAGCTGGGCTTGATGACGAACAGCGTGCCGAATAACGCGCCGCCTAAGATCAGCCACTGATACAGCCGCGGACGTTCCTTGATGAAGATGAACGAGAACAGCACCGCGAAAAACGGCGACATTTTGTTGAGGATAGAAGCGTCGGACAGCACCAGCGTCTCGAGCGCGTAGTAGTTGCACACAACGCCCATGAGCCCGAACAGGGTGCGCAGGATCAGAAACGGCAGACTGCCCTTGACAGAGGGCTTCAACGGAGCTTTATTCTTCAAAAGAACAATAAAGGCGATGATCGCCGCCATCGCGTTGCGGAAGAATACCTTTTGAAATACGGGCAGCTCCTCGCCGCTGAGCTTGACGAACATGTT
>CADAUE010000075.1 GCA_902790985.1 uncultured Ruminococcus sp. | reverse complement strand
GTCTGCCATTTTTAAAGTTGTTTCTTTTAAATCTTCGTTCATTTCCTCACTTTTCCTTTCTCCGTTAAGAAGCTCGCGTATATCAATGTCGTAAAAATCCGCAAGCTCAACAATGATTGATAAGTCGGGCATATTATTGCCGTTTTCCCAGCGTGACACAGTCCTGTCCGAAACGTTCAGCTTTTCGGCGAGCTGTTCCTGCGTCAAGCCTTTTTCTGTTCTCAACTCTCGCAAGAATGAGCCGATTCTTTTTTGATCCATACGTTTTTTCTCCTTTCCAGACAAAAATCATAACTCAAACCACAGCTTTTGAACACGACATAAAGTGAGAAAAAGTCGTTTTTCTGCGGTAGACATAAGTGTCGGGTAGATAAAATCGTCTTTATTCCGGTAATTGTAACACGTTAGACAGGCAGTTTCAATATATTGGTCTAATGCTTGAGCGAGCATATAATTTGTAAAGCCAAATTCAAATAATATACCAAAACAGAAAATGAGTGTCCATAACTTGAATCCGTTATGAACACTCATACTGGTCGAGGTGACAGGATTTGAACCTGCGACCTCTTCGTCCCGAACGAAGCGCGCTACCAAACTGCGCCACACCTCGAAAAAACAGCCCCGAGTTGAATCGGGGCCAATGGCTGCGGAACTAGGATTCGAACCCAGACATACAGAGTCAGAGTCTGCTGTGCTACCCTTACACAATTCCGCATCGCACTTTTATTATTATAATCAAAAAATCAAATATGTCAAGTGCATTTCGTATATTTTTATAAATGATTTATTCTTCTGTTCGGATATCTTCTCCGATAAAGTCAAGACGGTCGCAGGATCCGATCAATCTTGAGACAAATCGCTGAGAATACGCCTGTATCAGCTCGTTGAGCTGCATGTTCGTGTTGATGATCGTCGGTTTTCCCGCGAGGATACGCGAGTTGAAGAGGTTGTACACACAGGAGGTGGTGAACGGAGAAACAAACTCTGTGCCGAGATCGTCCAGTATCAGAAGATCGCATTTGACCAGAGAGTTGAAGGTATCCTCCTGATCGGCGTAACGGTAGTTGAAATGCTCTCTTTCGAGTTTAGAGAAGATCTCGGGAGCGCTGACATAGATCACGGAAACGCCCTTCTTGATGACCTCATTTGCGATCGCAAGGCTCAGATGGGTCTTGCCCAGTCCCGTACTGCCGCGCATCAAGATGCTCTTGCTGTGTTCGTTGAATGTATCGGCGTAGTTTACGCAGTAGTTGTAGATGTTGGACATGCGATTGAAAGGAATCTTTCCGTTGCTGTCGGGCTCTGTGCTGTAATAGTCGAGTCGGAAGCTTGCGAAGGTAGATTCCTTTAAGGGGAGATCGGTGCTGAGCTGTTCGCCGGCGATCTCTGCCATCAAACGCAAAAGACAGTCACAGACTTCTGTCCGATTATCTTTTTCGATATAGCCGGTATCGTCACATTTTTCACAGGTAAAGCGAGGTTCCAGAATATCTTTGTCGATATTGTGTTCCGCAAGGATCGTGTCCTGCTCCGCTTGCAGAGTGAGGCTGCGTTCGCTCAGCTCCTTGATGCTGAGACGGCTGTCGCTTTTGACGACGCATTTCGCGATGGACGCGCCGATCGTCATCAGTTCATTGTTGATATCGCGCAGAACGGGGAGCTCTTGATAAAGCTGTTCGCGGCGATAATCAGCCGCTCGCAGAGCCTGCTGGCGGCGTTCGGATAACCGTTCTTTCGCTAAGTGGTATACTTCTTGAGAATAAGGCATGATCGACCCTCATTTCCTAATCGTCAAATAACGAGTTGTTTTCATATTTGCTGACGTCGAAGGACGCGTTTTCTACGGAGAATACCGATCCTTTGGGGTTGGATCTGCCCTTCTTTGCACGGGATTTTTTACGCGCGTCGTTCTCTTCTTCTTCTTTGAGCTGATCCAATGAACGGATATCTTTTTCGTTCCATTTCTGTAGGATCGCGTTGATATATCGGATGTTATACTCGCCCTTGGTGTTAACACAGCGTTCATATGCTTCGGTGATCATCTCGTCGCAGAAGCGCCATGTATTCAGCCAGCGGTCGGCGTGTTCCAGCTGAGATTTTGTCGGATTGCCGACGTTGCGGATGCCGAGAAGAGAGGAAACTCTCCCCCACGCTATTTTTGATGACGTCATGCGCTCGATCTCCGCTTCAGCGTCCTCGACGGTTTTGATGCCGTTGTCCGCCCAGCGTATCCCGGTACGTTCAACGGCGCGCATATTCGCGTTGCCGTTTTCCGCGAGGTAGTTGAGCAGTAAGGCGATGACCTCGCACGGCAGTCCGAAGGTATCGTACAGCATGACCAAGGTCGCGGTATCACCCGGTGATAAAGGCTTTTTCAAAACTGTCTGTGCTTCTTCCAGGATGCCTGCCAGATAGGGATCCTCTTTCAGCAGCTTTGCCACAAACGCAGAATCGGGGCGGCGTGCGCGAGAGATCGTTGTGTGGGGCTTTTTCGGTTGTTCGACCGGTGTGTTGCAGAGAACACCGGGAGTCGGCTGATCGGCAGACTTTGCGGGGATCAACGTGTCTTCATGGATCATCAGCAGCTCGCGTTCTATCCAAAAGTTTACCGCGTTAGCGATCTCGTCCTTTGATAAGCGGAGCGCTTGAGACAGGTTGTCCTCGTCGACCTTATCTTCTGCATGACGCAAAAGATACAGCAGAACCTTGAGCTGCGATTCGGAAGCGATCTTGATATGTTGATCGACAACGGATGACGGCACGACAAAGACGCTCTTCCATTGTCCGAGATTGATTTGATATGACATAATTTCACCTTTTTACGGCAGATTACCATCAAGTATACCACAAATTCCTTTTTCTTTCTACAACTAGAAGAAATAAAAAGATATTTTGTCAGCTCGCTTGACTAAATCGAAAAATCGTATTATACTAGCTTTGAGCGATACGCGGATGTAGTTCAATGGTAGAGCGCAACCTTCCCAAGGTTGATGTTGCGGGTTCGAGCCCCGTTATCCGCTCCAAAGACCTGCTGATCATGCAGGTCTTTTATCTTACAAGAAGGAGTTTGCTTATGAAATATACTTATATTCCGCGCGGCGTATGCTCGCGTATGATCGAACTGGAGATCGAGGATGACGTTATCAAGAACTGTCGGTTCATCGGCGGATGCAACGGTAATCTGCAGGGTATCGGCGCACTGGTCAAGGGCATGGAGGTCGATGAAGCGATCGAGAAGCTGGAGGGTATCGACTGCGCGGGTAGAGGGACGTCCTGTCCCGATCAGCTGGCGCACGCGCTGCGTGCCGCTCAGGAATCCTGATGAAAATGTTACTTAGGATCCTGCTGACAATCATCGCGTTCGTTTTTCTGATCTGGTTTATTGCTCCGATCGGTTTCGGTGTGCATAACCTCGGTAATGCGCTGGGGATAATCATCTGTCTTGCAGTCATCTTTCGCTTTGGCTTTTCGGGTATTTATGAAAGGTTGAAACACTTGATGTACTCAAACGCTGTGACCACCGTGCTGCTTAGGGTCATCCGGATCGGAGCGGGCATTTTTGTGATCTACGCGATCATCGTATCGGGGTTTATGGTGTACGCGATGAACGTCAAGCCTGCAAAGGATGATACGGCGATCGTGCTGGGCGCGCAGGTGAAGCCTTGGGGCGCCAGCACACTTTTGATGCAGCGTATCAACGCCGCGCAACAGTATCTTGCGAAGCATCCTGCATCAAAGGCTGTCGCCACAGGCGGACAGGGTGCGGACGAGCCGATGAGCGAGGGAGTATGTATCTATGAGAACCTTACTGCCGCAGGGATAGACAAGAATCGAATCTATATCGAAGATCAAGCACAAAACACAGAGGAGAATATCCGGTTTTCTTTTGATATCATCCAAAAAAACAGCTTGGAAAAAGATGTCGCTATCGTGACTGACAGTTACCATCAGCTCCGCGCAAGGATCATCGTGCATAAGACCGATCGGTCCGTCAAAGTCAGTGCGGTAAATACGCATAACAACTATATCGGTTTAGCCGCCTATCCTACGTACTTTGTACGAGAGTGGATCGCGATACCTGTCGAAATACTCAAATAAGCAGCAACAGCCTCCCTGCTCGGGAGGCTGTAGTTTTATCCTATCATCCCTGCAATTCT
The DNA here is from genome assembly GCA_902790985.1 of uncultured Ruminococcus sp. GTDB lineage: Bacteria > Bacillota > Clostridia > Oscillospirales > Acutalibacteraceae > Ruminococcoides. The sequence goes on along the minus strand of CADAUE010000075.1, from coordinate 4,988 downwards.
CCGAGGGACAACGCTTTCAGATACGCGTTGATGAAACCGTCGAGATCGCCGTCCATCACGGCGTTGATGTTGCCGGTCTCATAAGAGGTGCGATGATCTTTGACGAGGGTGTAGGGCATGAAAACATAAGAACGGATCTGGGAGCCCCAGGTGATCTCCTTCTGTACGCCTTTGATATCCTCGATCTTCTCGAGATGTTCTCTCTCTTTGATTTCCATCAGTTTGGATACCAGCATCTTCATCGCGACGTCGCGGTTCTGATACTGAGAACGTTCGACCTGCGACGCAACGACGATGCCGGTCGGGATATGGGTCAAACGAACGGCGGATGAGGTTTTGTTGACCTTCTGACCGCCCGCGCCGGACGCGCGGTAAACATCCATCTTAATCTCTTCGGGAGGGATCTCTACCTTGATATCATCATTGATCTCGGGCATGACCTCTAATGAAGAGAAGCTCGTGTGCCTGCGGCCTGCGGAATCGAACGGCGATACGCGTACCAGACGATGTACGCCCGCTTCGCTTTTCAGATAGCCGTAAGCGTTTTCACCCTCTATCAAGAGAACAGCGCTCTTCAAACCTGCCTCATCGCCGTCGAGGTAGTCGATCTCTTTGACGTTGAAACCGTGAGCGGCTGCCCAGCGGGTATACATGCGGTAGAGCATTTCCGCCCAATCCTGCGCCTCTGTACCGCCGGAACCGGCATGGAAGGTCAAGATCGCGTTGTTTTTGTCGTATTCTCCTGTCAGAAGTGTTTCAAGACGCTGACGGTCGATGTCTGCCCGGATACCGTCAAGCTCCGTCTGCGCTTCTTCTATCAAGCTCTCATCCTCTGCTTCATCACCCAGTTCGATCAGCGCCATTGCGTCCTCGTAGCGGGCGACGAGCTTCTCGTACTTTTCGACCTTAGCTTTCAGATTGGCGGTTTTCTGCAGGATCTTCTGAGAATTATCCATGTCATCCCAAAAGCCGGGCTCGGCGGCGCGATTCTCAAGCTGCTGTATCTCGCTCTTCATCTGGGCGAGTCCCAGTGCTGACGCAAGGTCATCTATATCGGGCTTCATCGCCTCTAGATTCAGTTTCAGTTCTTCAAATTGGAGCATATTTTTCCCTCACTATACAAATTCACATCATGTATTATAATACAAAGTATCATAGATGTAAAGATGATTCTGATTTTACAGTGATTTTCACAAAAAATAAAGTTGCAGAATCAAGAAATATTTGTTATAATATTATGACAAATATGTTAGGAGCAACATTATGGACTATATTGGTAATAAATGCCCTGCGTGTCAGAAGTATTTTCACGCCGACGACGATATCGTCGTCTGTCCCGAATGCGGTACGCCGCAGCACCGTGAGTGTTATGAACAAAACGGTCACTGCTGTAATGAACACCTGCACGCGCAAGGCTACGATTATCAGAAAGAGCATGAACACAGCGCTGAAAGCGCGAATGTGAAGAGATGTCCCAACTGCGGTAAGGAGAATGATCCCGGGCAGTTCTTCTGCGTACACTGCGGCACTCCCCTCTCCCCGACCGGTTCACAGAACGGAAATCCTCAGCAGCCCAATTTCCCGCAAGGTATGCCATACGGAGCCGGTCAGAATCAGAACGGCGGTAATGCGTATAACATCCCTTTTATGGATCCGTTGGGCGGTGTTCCGGGCGATACCGATTTCGGCGATGGTGTGACTGCGGGTGAAACAGCGAAATATGTCAAGCAGAATACGCCTTATTTCATCAGAGTATTCTCCAATATCAAGAATTTCAACCGATCTAAGTTCAATTTTGCCGCGGCGATCTTTACCGGTGGGTACCTTTTGTATCGCAAAATGTACAAGCTCGGTGCGATATTCGCTTCGATCCAACTATTGTTGCTGATCGTCGAGTCCTATATCACGATCGCGTACAGCTCGCTGTTCACGGACTTTGTCAGCGTTTACGCGAACTCCGGCAATATGGCGGATTTAGTGAACGGTTTTTATCAGTATATGGGAGGCTTGTCAGCTGCTCAGATCCTCATGCTGTATCTGCCTACTCTGATTGATATCATCCGCATCGTCTTGATGGTTGTGATGGGCGTCTGCACGAATCGCATGTATATGAAGCATTGTATCAAGCAGATCAACTTGATCAAGCAGAACGCCGCAGTCGGTGAGAATCCAGAAGCGACTTTACAGACCAAGGGCGGCGTCAATACCGCGCTTGCCGTATCGCTGCTTGTTGCGTATTTGGTCATACTCTATCTCCCGAATTTTATCACAGGCTTTATGTAACTATCGAAATCAAAAGAAAGGTTTTAACACACATGACAAAAATCAGAAAAGCGGTCATCCCCGCGGCGGGCTTGGGCACCAGAGTGCTTCCCGCTACAAAATCCATGCCTAAAGAAATGCTGCCCATCGTCGATAAACCGGCGATCCAGTACATCGTTGAAGAAGCTGTCGCGTCCGGTATCACCGATATCTTGATCATCACCAACCGCGGCAAGAGTGTTATCGAGGATCACTTTGATATCTCAGCGGGACTTGAGGACACCCTCAGACGCGCCAACAAAACCGAGCAGCTCGACGCGATCAAAGATATCCACAATATGGCAAATATCCACTACATCCGTCAGATCACAACGAAGGGCTTGGGTCACGCGGTATCCCGCGCTCGCACTTTTGTCGGTGACGAACCCTTTGTTGTCATGTACGGTGACGACGTCATCATCGGAGATATCCCTGCTACCAAGGAGCTTATCGATGCTTACGGCACCTTCGGTAAGGGTGTTTTGGGCGTGAAACCCGTATCCGAAGAGGCAATCAAGAAGTACAGCTCTCTCAAGATCGAGCCGATCAGCGACACCGTGTTCAAATGTACCGATATGATCGAAAAGCCCCAGAGAAAAGAAGACGTTTTCTCTCTGTACTCGATCCTCGGACGCTGTGTGCTGCCTCCCGAGATCTTTGATATCCTCGATCATACCGCTCCCGGAGCGGGCGGTGAGATCCAGCTCACCGACGCGATGGCGGAGCTGGCTCGCACCTGCGGTATGACAGCGGTAGAGTTCAGCTCAAAGCGCTATGATATGGGCAATAAGTTCGGTATTTTGCAGGCGAACATCGAGGTGGGTATCAAACATCCCGAAACCGGTGATCAGCTTCGCGAATACATCAAAGAACTGGCTAAGACATTATAAGATTCAGAGCAAGGGCAACATCGGTTGCCCTTTTTGCAGGAGGTAAATATGAAAGCAGTCATCACTGTGCTAGGAAAAGATAACGTAGGTATCCTCAGTAAGGTATCGACCGCTTGCGCCGAGGTAGGCGTCAACATCATTGAGGTCACCCAAAGCGTCTTGCAGGATATGTTCGCGATGATCATGTTGGCGGATATCGGCTCCGCAACGGTAGCGTTCGATCAGCTTGCCAAAAACTTGGAAAAGGTCGGCGAGGATAACAACCTCAAAATCCATGTTATGCATGAAGATATCTTCAACAGTATGCATAAGATCTGAGGTAGCCCATGCTTGAAACAAAAGATATACTCGAAACCATCAATATGATCGATAACGAGAACCTTGATGTGAGAACGATCACGATGGGTATCTCGCTGATCGACTGTATCGACAGCGACATCGACAAAGCCTGTGATAAGATCTACGACAAGATCTGTCTGTATGCAAAGGATCTTGTGAAAACCGGTGAGGATATCACGCGCGAATACGGTATCCCGATCATCAACAAGCGGATCTCTGTCACCCCTATCTCTATCGTAGCGGGCGTTTGTCAAACACAAAAAATCCTGAAGTTCGCACAGGCGTTGGATCGTGCGGCGGATACGCTGGGCGTCAATTTCATCGGCGGTTACACGGCTTTGGTTGAAAAGGGTTTTGCAGCCGGCGATTACGCGCTGATAGAAAGTATTCCCGAGGCGCTTTCGGTAACAGAAAAAGTCTGTTCTTCCGTCAACATCGGCTCGACAAAAGCCGGTATCAATATGGACGCGGTACGCATGATGGGCAAAGCGGTCGTCGATACCGCGAAGCTTACCGCCGACCGCAACTGCATTGGCGCGGCAAAGCTTGTGACCTTCTGCAATGCCGTTCAGGATAACCCCTTTATGGCGGGCGCGTTCCACGGCGTCGGTGAAGCAGACTGCGTAATCAACGTCGGCGTATCGGGTCCGGGCGTTGTCAGAGCCGCTCTTGAAAAGGCTGACTGTCAGAACATCACCGAGGTTGCTGATCTTGTCAAGAAAACCGCCTTCAAGATCACACGTATGGGTCAGCTGGTCGCTCAGCAGGCTTCTTCCCGATTATCTGTGCCTTTTGGCATCGTCGACCTCTCCCTCGCCCCTACCCCGGCTGTCGGCGATTCTGTCGCGCATATTTTGGAGGAAATGGGTCTTGAGGTTTGCGGTTGTCACGGGACTACCGCCGCGCTGGCACTGTTGAATGACGCGGTCAAGAAAGGCGGCGTGATGGCGTCGTCCCATGTCGGCGGTCTTTCGGGCGCGTTCATTCCCGTCTCGGAGGATCAAGGCATGATCAACGCCGTCAAACAGGGCGCGCTGGACATCACGAAGCTGGAAGCGATGACGACAGTCTGCTCCGTCGGTTTGGATATGCTGGTCATTCCCGGTGACGTTACGCCCGAAACGGTTTCCGCGATCATCGCGGATGAAGCAGCGATCGGTATGGTCAACTCTAAGACTACCGCTGTTCGTGTGATTCCGGCGATCGGTCGCGAAGCAGGTGATGAGCTGAATTTCGGCGGATTGCTCGGTAAAGGACCGGTTATGCCGCTGAGAAAAGGCAGCGCGGATAAATTCATCCATCTGGGCGGCAGACTCCCCGCTCCCCTGCAATCATTGAAAAACTGATAAATACAAGAACGGGGCTGTCGCAAAACGAGAAGTTTTGCGGCAGCCTTAGCTTTCGATAACAAATAGTATTTATAAGCTGTTTATACTCAGCATAGAATCGCATCAAATC
>CADAUE010000074.1 GCA_902790985.1 uncultured Ruminococcus sp. | reverse complement strand
GCTCCTTGACAGGCGCCAGCCTGCCTGCGTCGCCCGCCGTGCTCTGCAAAATTTATCCCTAATATCTGATTAAATCTTTTTATTAAGGATTAGTATGAAAAATCACAGAGTAAAGGAGAATGGATATGAAAGCTCACAGACGGATCATCAGCATTATTTTGTCGGCGGTCGTCCTGTTTTCTGCCGCTGCTCCGACGGCTTCTGCAGAGATCAGATATATCAGAGGTGACGCGGATCGCAACGGGGAGGTCGAATCGGTAGATGTGACGCTGATACTGAGAAAGCTCATCGACATGCCGGTGCCTACCTTTGATGAAAGAGCCGCCGATGTGGACGGTAACGGGTTAGAGATCTATGACGCTACCTTTATCCAGCGGTATTTGGTAGGATTTTCCAATCCTTATCAAATCGGTAAAACCGTCGTTTTTGATGAATATGAGCTACCGGTCGTTTGATCAACAGAAAATCGGAGCCGGCTCACAGATGTGAGCCGGCTCTTTTTGGATGGATATTTATTTAAAATAGTCATTGCGAGGGGCGCAAAGGAAAAGGTATAGATTGCCACGTCGGAACCTTGTTCCTCCTCGCAATGACAATCTGAAATGCGCCCCGTGGCAATCTCAACCGATTAATGCTAAGTAGCAACAAAACACTTTAATATCTATTGCGGAGAATTCCGCATAACTGCGTTGTCAGTTTAGTATAAAGCGTGTTGCCCCGTGATCGGATCAAAAAACGCCCTTATTTTTTGCCGAGAGCGATAGGCGAAAAATAAGGGCGCTCGATCCCGAAGCTCGGGAAAGAGCGCCCTGTGTTGCGGAATAAACTCGGCGATAGTGCCGTTTCTCTTTTAGTTGAACTGAGAATTGTAGATCTCGCTGTAAAGACCGCCGAGCTCCATCAGAGAGTCGTGGTTACCGGTCTCTACGATGTTACCGTCCTTCATAACGAAGATCAGGTCGGCGTTCTTGATGGTGGAAAGTCTGTGGGCGATAACGAAGCTCGTTCTGCCGCTGGTCAGAGAATCCATCGCTTTCTGGATCAAGATCTCGGTTCTGGTATCGACGTTACTGGTCGCTTCGTCGAGGATCAGCATCGGAGCGTTCTCGGTCATTGCTCTCGCGATGGTGACGAGCTGCTTCTGACCTGCGGAGAGAGCGCTCTCCTTCTGGATCTCGGTATCAAGACCCTGCGGCAGGGTGGAAACATAGTGCGCGAGGTTGGTCTCCTCGAGGATCTCCTGAAGTCTGTTCTCGTCAACATTCTTGAGGTTGTAGACGATGTTCTCTCGGAGAGTGCCGTTGATGACCCAGGTCTCCTGCAGGATCATACCGAAGATCTCTCTGAGCTCATGACGGGACATATCCTTGATGGAAACGCCGTCGACTAAGATATCACCGCTGGTGATCTCATAGAAGCGCATGAGCAGGTTGACCAGCGTGGTCTTGCCCGCGCCGGTAGGACCGATGATCGCGACCTTCATACCGGGCTTGATCTTACCGGAGAAGTTGGTGATAGTGAGCTTCTTGGGATCGTAGCCGAAGCAAACGTCCTTGAATTCGACCTCGCCGCGGATGTGGTTGTGATCGAGAAGCTGCTTCTTGCCGCTCTCGTCGTCAAGCTCTTCCTGCTCGAGGAAGGTGAAGACACGGTTGCAGGCTGCGGTACCGAGCTGGATGGTGGAGCTCGCCTGACCGATCTGTGCCAGAGGCTCCTGGAACAGCGATACATAAATGATAAAGCCGGTGATGATACCGATATCGGAGATGCTGCCATTGGCGAAGAGCAGGCCGGCAACGATCAGAACCGCCGCATAGGTCAGATAGGATACAAACTGCATGGCGGGCTCGATCAGAGTACCGATCGCCTGCGACTTGTACAGGATCTTACCGAAGAGGTCATTCTTTCCTCTGAACTCTTCGACCTTCTTGTCTTCGGCGTTGAACGCCTTGATGACAAGCTGACCGGAGTAGTTCTCTTCGACGGTAGCGTTGACGTCACCGAGGATCTGCTGGTTCTTATCGAACAGCGGAAGAGCGAATTTGAAGGTCAGTCCGATGATGATCAGCATGATCGGCAGCGAGCATACGACGACAAGCGCCATCTGCCAGCAGGCGATGAACATCGCGACGAATACGCCGACCAGCATAACGCCGGACTGTACCAGCATACTAACGGAGTTTTGCAGGGAGGTGCTGAGGATATCGACGTCGTTGGTGATAACGGAGAGGATATCACCGGTCTGAGTCGTATCAAAGTAATCCAGAGGCATATTGTTGATCTTGCAGGAGATCTGTCTTCTCAGATCCTTGGAGAATCTCTGGATGATGGTATTGAGGATAAAACCGGAGATAAAACCGGCGAGGAACGCGATGCCTATGTACGCGACAAGAATCAGCGCGTAATGCAGCACGTTATCCATGTTGACAACAAAGTTGCCGGCGACCGCTTCTTTACCGACCGGAGAGATCTCGTTGGTCAGGTTGCGGATCATGCCCGGGGTCAGGATCGTAAAGATAACGGATACGATCAACAGGATCACCGAGATGATAAAGGGAACGTAATAATGTTTGAACGCTTTTACAAGACTACCCAGCTTGTTCTTTTCTTTAGCAGGAGCATTTACGTTTGTACTCATAATCCTAACTCCTCCTTACTAAGCTGTGATAATGCAATCTCTTGATATACGGGACAATTTCTGACAAGATCATAGTGCTTGCCGATACCGACCATCTTACCGTTATCCAGTACGACGATCTGGTCGGCGTCCATGATGGTACCGACGCGCTGCGCGATGATCACTCTGGTGGTATCGGGGAGCTGCTGAGCGATACGACCTCTAACGGTTTTATCGGTCTTGTAGTCGAGAGCCGAGAAAGAGTCGTCGAAGATCAAGATCTCGGGCTTGGTCGCGACCGCTCGAGCGATACAGAGTCTCTGCTTCTGACCGCCGGAGAAGTTCGAGCCGCCCTGAGCGACGGGAGATTCATACTCGTTCCTCTTCTTCATGACAAAGCCGTCAGCGTCCGCGATCTCAGCCGCCCATCTGACGTCCTCAAGGGACATATCGGAATCCTTGAACGCGATATTATCCTTGATGTTGCCTTTGAAGAGGAAGCCTCTCTGAGGCGCATAACCGATGCGGTCTCTCAGATCCTTCTGGAGAACGTCCTTGACGTTGACGCCGTCGACGAGTACTTCGCCTCGTGTACAGTCAGCCATACGCGGGATCATGTTGATGATCGTGGTCTTACCGCTGCCGGTAGCGCCGATGAAGGCGATGGTCTCGCCCTTCTTGACCTTGAAGCTGATATCGGAAACAGCCTCTTTGTCAGAACCCGGATAAGCAAAGCCGACGTTCTTGAATTCGATCGTGCCGGCTTCCTTGAAGGCAACGGGGTTGTCGGTATCCAGAACGGAGACCTCGTGGGTGATGACCTCATGGATACGCTTCGCGCTGACAGAAGCTCTCGGCCAGATAACGATCAGCGTGACCATCAGAACGAAGGACATGATGATCTGGCTGGCGAGCATGACGAATGCGTTGGTCGCGCTGAAGGACTGCGCGGCGTCCTCCATCTTCATGCCGTTGAGGACATAAGCGCTCGCCCACAGGATGGACAGGGACAGACCCGTCATGACCATCATGACGAACGGGGTAAAGAAGGACAGTACGCGGCCGGCAAAGACCTGTACCTTGGTGAAAGAAGCGTTGACCTTCTCGAACTTGTTCTCCTGATAGGTCTCGGCGTTGAACGCTCTGACAACTCTGACGCCGGTCAGATTCTCTCTGGAAGCGACGTTCAGCGCGTCGGTCAGCTTCTGGATGATCTTGTACTTAGGCGTCAGCATCATCAGCAGGATGACAACGACGAGGACAAGGAGAACCAGCCAGACAGCGGTGACGATCGTCAGCGATGTGTTAGCGTATTGCAGCAGAAGAATGACAGACCATACCATGACGACAGGCGCCAGGAAAGCGGTCTTTAAGAATGTGAGCCACGCAAGGTGGACATTCTGCATGTCGTTGGTGGTTCTGGTGATCAGAGACTCGGTAGAGAAAGAAGCGAAGTCCGAGATAGCGAACTCGTTGACCCTCTCATACATTCTCTGTCTGATACCGGTAACGCAGCTGGAAGCGGTCGCGCTGGCTACGAATCGGATGATGACCTCGATCGCCGCCATCATGATAGCGCATATGACCATGTACAAGCCGTACCACCAGATCTCGGCTACACCGTTTTCTCTACTGGCCTGCACAGCGCCGGTGAGCAAGCTGATGTAGCTTACGATTTGCATCATGAAGAAAACTTCGCCCAGCGTCAGCAAAAAGATCGCGATGACTGAGACCCAGTTTTTTGCCTTCATGTTTTTGAAGAGTAATTTGAACATGACATCCCCTCTTTTTTGGATATTTTGTGCATATATTAACGGCATATCTGCCGATTAATACCGAAATCACTTGTTCGGAAACGGTATCGTCACTTTCACCGACGTACCGCCACCTTCGCGCGGCGCGATCGTCAGTTTCCCGCCGCACATCAGCTCCAGCCGCTGACGGATATTGTTCAGAGCGATATGCGGTTCGTTATCGTCGACCGGCTCAAAGCCCGGACCGTCGTCCTCTACGATGATCTCACTCGCGTTCTCCGTCTGTCGGGTGACGACAGAGATATGGATCGGATCGTTGCTCGACTTCATGCCGTGCTTGACGGCATTCTCTACGATAGGCTGCAGCGTCAGCGGTGGTAAACGGAACATGGTATGGGGCGTATCGAAGCTGACAAAAAGGACGTCCTCGAACTGTGCCTGCTCAACAGCGAGATAGGCGCGGGTATGCTCCAGCTCGTCACGAAAAGGTATGGTATCGTCGCTCGCGATAGCGGTGAAGTTCTTGCGCAGATAGGTAGTGAAATCCAGTGTGACCTGCTTTGCCTTTTCGGAATCCTGATCGCAAAGATAGTAGATGCCCATCATGGTATTATAAATGAAATGAGGGCGCATCTGCAGCACCATGACGCTGGCTTGCTGGTTGGCAAGCTCGCGCTGCTGCCGCATATATTGCTCCAAGTTATCCGAGATGATAAAACCGAACATCGTCAGCGCACAGAGGGCGATCCCGAAAACGACCATCATGTCTACAGCGATCAACATATGTACGATGATCGCGATCGTCATGGTCACCAGATAGACAAGCAGCCCGATAAAATATTTGCTCGGAAGCTTTTTATACCTTCGAAAAACAGCCGTAATGTTGAGGATCATGATCACGATCAGCGGGGTAAGCAGAAGAGCGTATCCCGGACCGCGATAGTATTGATTGTTCTCGGTAGTGTAATAGATGAAGTCCGTAAACTGGGCGAAGATCATGATCAAAAGGAATATGATCCACAACGCCGTGATCGCGCGAAACAGCATACTGCTTTTTATGCTTTCCGAACAGCGATGCAGCAAAAGTAATGCCGGCATAAGTGTCAACACGGAGAAAAACAGATACTCGGAAATATAGATCGCTTTTTCCAATGCCGCCATTTTGGAACCTTTATAGATGATCGTATCTATAAATATCGTAATAACATACAGAAGAAGCAGTGAAAACAGCGTGATGAAATAGCGCTTGCTCCACCGATCAAGCGTGGGCCTGACAACGGAAAACACGATACCGGCTATCATCAGCAGCAGTAACGCGCCGCCGAGCGAGTAGACAGCGATATCACCCCAGCCGGTCATACGCCTTCGCCTCCCGTCCAGAACGGGTATCTCAGGTTTTTGAGCTGTTCTCTGACGCCTTCGGATGTGATCGGCTTGAGCATGAAACCGCTTGCTCCCGTACCCCAAGCATCCAGCGCGTACTCGCTGTATGCAGTCAGAAACACAACATTGGTGCGGGGATTGATCTTGAGCAGCTCGCGGCACAGATCCAGTCCGCTGGTGTTTCTCAGCTCGATATCCAGAAAAGCGAGAGCTACCCGGTTTGCCCGTGCGTATTCGACGGCTTCATCTGCATCGGTGAAGCCCATGATCGTCGCGTTGGGCATGACCTCTCCGAGAATGGGCAGACCTCCGGTGAGGATCAGCTTTCTGTCGTCTACCATAACGACGTTAGGACACTCGTCGCTCTGTGCAGCCGCGGAGAGCAATATGTTAGCATCCGCGCCCAAGACTTCGGAAAGTCGGGATATCATCGCCGCGTCGGGCAGACGACTGCCGGTCTCCCATCGAACTACCGTTGAACGGGTGACATACATCTTTTCAGCCAGTTCCTGCTGAGAAAGTCCTTTTTCAGTTCGCAGTTTTCTCAAGGTATCTGAAAAAAACAGACTCATTATGTCATACTCCGTAGCTTATTGTAATTTTTTGACATATAAGTCTACATGCCTTATACGATTATACACAAAAACGGTTTGCTAATTCAAGGATTTTTTATAATTTCAGCTGTTCCATAATGGAACAGCCCTTTGGAGAATAGAATGAAGAAGGTAAAACAGAAAGCTTTTGCTCTCAAAACCGACACAAAACAGCATATTGATACTTAGTATAAAAGCCTTCGCGATCTTTGGCATAGGGAGTATCAAAATCTCCTGTTTACCCGAATCACTATCATATTCGACTGTCGGATGGATCGTACGCTATCTACGGGAGAAGCATAGTGATTTTATACAACTGAGGCGCGGATTTTTCTACATCGAATGATGAAAAAAGCCTTTTCTCTGTTTTTCGCTTATGTTATACTATTCATATATCGCGACTGCGCATATAAAATTCTCACTTTTCGGAGGTTGTTATGAGTTATACAGTAGGTATTGATCTGGGCGGCACCAACATCGTTGCGGGCGTTGTCGACAGCGACTGCAATATCATCGCGAAAGCGGAGTGCAAGACCAACGTGCCCCGTCCCGAGGCTGACGTTTGCGATTCGATGGCGACCGTCGTCAAGGAAGCGATCAAAAAAGCCAAGCTCAAAATGGATGATATCGACTATATCGGCATCGGTGTTCCCGGCGCGGTCAATCCCGAGACCCGTGTGATCGAGACCTCTCCGAACCTCTTCTTCAAAAACTGGGAGATCGCGAAGATGATGGAGGAACGTCTCCATAAGTATACAAAGGTGGAGAATGACGCGAACGCCGCGGCTCTGGGCGAGTTCCTCGCAGGCTCGGCGAAGGGCTCAAAAAACGCGATCGCCATCACCCTCGGCACCGGCGTTGGCGGCGGTATCATCATCGACGGCAAGATCTACTCCGGTTCTAACTACGCCGGAGCGGAGCTGGGTCACATGGTCATCGTCAAAGACGGCAGAGAGTGCGGCTGCGGCAGAAAGGGATGCTGGGAGGCGTACGCTTCGGCTACCGCGCTGATCAACATGACCAAGGAAGCTATCCGCAACGAGAAAGCGGAGTTCTCTTATATGCTTCACCTCGCCGATGATGATATCGACAACGTCAACGGCAAGACTGCTTTTGACGCGCAGCAGGCAGGCGATAATACCGGCGCGGAAGTCATCGACCAGTACATCGGCTATCTGGCGACCGGTTTGATCAACGTTATCAATATCTTCCAGCCCGACGTGCTGTGCATCGGCGGCGGCATCGCGAATCAAGGCGAAAATCTGCTCGGACCTCTTCGCACGATCATCGAGCAGGAGCGTTTCACCAAGTACAATGAGAAGCAGACGAAGGTTTGTATCGCGTCCCTCGGCAACGACGCCGGTATCATCGGCGCGGCGCGTCTGTAATCTGTTATATATAAGTATATATACATATATATAGAAATCGCAGCATCGAAAGGTGCTGCGATTCGTATTATGAGGTTTTGCGGATGAAGTCTTTGACGAGGGTTTGATAGCGTTCGGTATCGTAAAGATAGCTCAAACCGTGATCCGCCTCGGGGAAGGTGTGGAGCTCGACCATATCGGGGTTGGCGCTTTGGATCTCGCGGCTCATGTAGGTCGGAACAAAGTCGTCCGCTTCGCCGTGGATGACCATGACGGGTGTCGTTGTTTTCTTTACCTCCTCCGCGGCGGTGGTCTTACTGACGTTGAAGTGTCCGAAGATCAGCGCGGATAGCCATATCAGCGGCCAGCACAGATCCGGGTTGAGGTCGATCTTGCGGCAGACATGCTTGATGATGTCTTTCGGGGAGTTGAAGGGACAGTCGGCGACGATCCCCTTGACGTTATCGGGCAGCTTGAGCCCCGACGCCATCGTCACCGTGCCGCCGCCCAGTGAGATGCCGAAAATATAGATCGGAGTATTTTTGCCAAAGCGGTCGTTCGCGAAAGTGAGCCAAGACAAGACGTCGCAGCGCTCGCGGATGCCGAAGGTGATGGTGTGTCCGCCGGAACGCCAATGGGCGCGCTCGTCGACAAGCAGGACGTTGAACCCCTCGTCGATCAGAAAGAGTCCGCAGCCGGAGAAGTCGCGGATCGCCGAGCCGCGGTAGCCGTGGAAGCAAATGCACAGGGGCTTGTCAGGTTGACCCGCGTAGTATCGGGCGCTGAGCTTCAAACCGTCATACGATTTGGTCGTGACATATTCGCACGGCATTTCGGAAAGACGGTCGATGTACTTGACGGAGGTATCGTGGTAGGGGTGTTTGTTAAGCATTTCGGGGCTGACGGTTTCCGAAACACCTTTGTGGGGCGAGTAAAAGGTTTTGTGGTACACCGCGAATAAACCGATCAGAATACCGATCAGAAGTATCGCGATGATGATAAACGCAATCAACATAGTTATCACCTACGACCAGTATAGCATGGGAGAAATGGTTCGTCAATCGGATGAGATTTGCTCATATATAATGGTATATAAGGAAAAACGGCGTCGTTTTATGGGACTTTACTGCGTTGATGTGCAAAATGACCAACTAGATATTGTGCTGTTTAAGATAAAAATCACCAAGAAATTGGGATTTGAAAAAAATTTGGATTTTTTATAAAAAATGCTTGACTTTTGAGACTTCACGCAGTATAATCTAAATGTTCGCTAATCAAGAAAGCGACCTCAAAAATCGTTGTTTTTCACAACGAAAAGAGATCATTTTCGTGATTTGTGACAAAGGACCTTGAAAATTAAACAACGAAGAAGAAACCCGTAATTACTTTGAGAGCATTTGTGGAGACACAAAGAGTACTCAAGAAATTACAGATGTAAAT
>CADAUE010000073.1 GCA_902790985.1 uncultured Ruminococcus sp. | reverse complement strand
GACCTGCATGCCAGAATAGAGCCGGGCGCCCTTATAAGAGAGAATGCCGAGATAGGTGAAAACGATGTCATCATGATGGGCGCGGTCGTCAATATAGGGGCTGTGATAGGATCCGGGACCATGATAGACATGGGCGCTGTTGTAGGCGGGCGCGCAGAGGTCGGATGCAACTGTCACATCGGAGCGGGCGCGGTGCTTGCGGGAGTGGTAGAACCGGCTTCGGCTGTTCCCGTTATTGTTGAGGACGATGTACTCGTTGGAGCAAATGCTGTGATCATTGAAGGCGTCCATGTAGGCAGAGGCGCTGTTGTAGCTGCAGGAGCTATAGTGACCGAAGATGTGCCTGAAAACACTGTTGTGGCGGGATGCCCTGCCAGGGTCATAAAACAGAAAGACGAGAAAACTACGATGAAGACAGCCCTGGAGTCCGCTCTGAGAAATCTGTAAACAAGCTTGGAGAATATATAAAAGTTGGTGATGATATGGCTATGAGAGACCATTTGAATGAAGCAGCGTACAGTCTCAGGAGGAGCGCAATTAGGGAGTTCTCCAAAATGGCTGCTGCAAGGGAGAACTGTGTAAAGCTTACTCTGGGGGAGCCTGATTTTGCGACACCTGATGCTGTATGCGATGCTATGGCTGCATCACTGCAGGCAGGCGATACACACTACATCGAAAACAACGGAGCAAGAGCTCTCCGTGCTGAGATAGCGGAATATGAACGGAAGAAAAACGGAATGGACTATGACGCCGATGAGATCATAGTCACAGCAGGAGCTACTGAGGCGCTTTTTGTGTCGCTGCTTGGTATCATCAATCCGGGAGATGAGGTCATAATACCCATCCCGGCATTTGTTCTGTATGAAGAGATAGTTCTTCTGGCGAGAGGCGTTCCTGTATTTCTGGACACTTCAGGGAACGGCTTTCAGATAAGAAGAGAGACTATAAGTTCTCTTATCACTGACAGGACTAAGGCAGTGATACTTAATTCACCGAACAATCCTACAGGCTGTGTATACGATGAGGAGAGCCTGCGTGCTGTGCGTGACGCGGTCAGCGGAAAGAACATATTCGTGATATGTGATGATGTATACAGGCAGCTTTGCTACACAGACAATTATCACAGCTTTGCAGAATACCGTGACCTCAGGGAGCAGATACTGCTTGTGCAGAGTTTTTCAAAACCATATGCAATGACCGGGTGGCGCATGGGGTATCTGATGGCAGACAGTTCGGTAAAGGAAAGGCTGGAGCTTATCCACCAGTTCGATGTAGTTTCTACTCCGTCCATGTTTCAGAAAGCGGGCATAGCTGCGCTTCATACAGATCCGTCCGGGATGGTCGCGGAATATAAAAAGCGTAGAGACTATGTGACCGGCAGACTCAGAGAGATAGGAATGGAACTCGAGATTCCTGACGGTGCATTCTATGTATTTCCGTCTATAGAAAAGTATGGAACGGATTCAATGGATTTTGCAAAGAGTCTACTGAATGAAGCAGGTGTAGCGGTGACTCCCGGTATCGCGTTCGGCTCGGACAGGCATATAAGGATATCTTACTGCTGCAGCATGGACGTACTGACAGAAGGCATTGACAGACTGGAAATATTTCTAAAGCAATAAATACGGATGAGTTTCGAAATGAGTGAAGATAAAAAGATAAAGGAACTGGTCGCGGAATACTCGGATAAGATCAAAGACCTGAGGGAAACTATCCATAGGCATCCTGAGATGGGAAATAATGAGTTCAGGACTGCTGAACTGATAGAGGACTATCTGAGCAGCCTTGGAATAGAGACTGAGAGATTGCTGAATACCGCGGTGAAGGGCATACTGCGCGGAAAAAGCGGAGGCAGGACTGTCGCACTTAGAGCAGACATGGATGCATTGCCGGTGAGCGAGGCGACAGGGGCCTGTTTTGCCTCCGAAGTGTTCGGAGTGATGCATGCCTGCGGCCATGACGTGCATACTGCAGCCGTGCTCGGAGCTGCCGGGATCCTCTCGGAAATGCGAGAGGATCTTGAGGGGAATGTAGTATTCTTGTTTCAGCCTGATGAAGAAGGAAGAGGCGGAGCCGAAAGAATGATAAAAGAAGGCTGCATGGAAGGTGTAGATGCGGTTTTCGGAGCGCACGTCACGCCCGATCTTCCGGAAGGCATGATCGGCCTCAGGTATGGAAAGTTCTATGCCGCTTCAGATATGTTTACTATAGTTGTTACAGGCAGATCTTCTCACGGAGCTGTGCGCGAGAAGGGTATAGATGCGCTGGGTGCAGCTGCTGAAATGGTAACAGCTCTCCTGAAGCTGCCGCGGCAGATCACGGAAGATAAGTGTGTGCTGACGGTTGGCAGGATGAATTCGGGAATAGCCGGAAACATAATGCCGGGATCAGCTGAGTTCGAAGGGATCATACGGACGCTCGGTCCGCAGACACGTCTGGCTATGGAGAAAGCTTTCCGTAGGACAGTACAGGAGATAGCAGAGAAGACAGGTACTGAAGTAGCGATAGACTATATTCACAGCCATCCTGGAGTCGTTAATAACGATGAGATGACTGCATTTGCCGAACAGACAGCGATCGCTCAGTTCGGAGCTGACAGTGTTTGCAGGATCGATGAGCCGACAATGATCTCAGAGGATTTCGGATGCTTTATTGATGAAGCGCCGGGCTCTTTCTACCATATAGGAGTCGGCTGCGATAAACCGCTGCACAACGAAAGCTTCCTTCCTCAGGAAGATGTTGTGATAAAGCTGGCAGAGATGCATGCAGCGGTGGTCAGAGCATATCTTTAACATAGGAGCTTGAATAGTGCAAAGCAAAACAAAGCCGTTGGGATCCCAACGGTTTTGTTTTGCAGTGATGTTGGCGCAAGGTGGATGGAAAATGTTTCACGTGAAACATGAATCGGCAAAAAATTCGTAAAACCTCTTTTATTATAGGCGGAATTATGATACAATAGCTACTGTATGAGAGAACAGATAGTATGAATAAAGCCGAATACGAGAAGTTTGGCTCTGTTCGTTATGCAAAGGAAGGTGAGATTATGGCTAAGATCATCGCGATCGCGAACCAGAAAGGCGGTGTGGGCAAGACCACCTCTGCGGTCAATATCGCGGCGGGGCTGGGGTACTACGGCAAACGCACCCTGCTCGTCGACGTCGATCCGCAGGGCAACGCCACCAGCGGCGTGGGCTTTGACAAGCGCAGTATCGAGAAAAGTTCCTATGAGATCCTTTTGAACGAAGCAAAAGCTGAGGAAGTCATCTTGCATACAAAGTACAATAACTTGGACTTGATACCTGCGGGAATCGATCTTGCCGCGGCGGAGTTTGAGATACTGGAAGCGACTGACCGTCTGCAAAGGCTGAAAAAAGCGCTTTTGCCGATCAAGGCGAATTACGATTATATCATCATCGACTGTCCGCCGTCGCTGGGCGTTATCACCACCAACGCGCTGACCGCGTGCGACAGCGTGCTGGTGCCGATCCAGTGTGAGTACTATGCCTTAGAGGGTCTGTCACAGCTGATGAACTCGGTGCGCTATGTCAAGCGCAAGCTCAACGAGCATATCTATATCGAGGGCGTTTTGCTGACGATGTACGACGGCAGACTGAACCTGACCCAACAGGTCGTCAGCGAGGTCAAGCAGTTTTTCCCGAAAAAGGTTTTCGGTACGGTCATCCCGCGAGGGGTGCGCCTAAGCGAGGCTCCGTCGTTCGGTCTGCCGATCATGTACTATGACAAGAACTGTAAGGGTTCACAGGCATACTTGAATCTGACAGAAGAGATCATCAGCAAGGAGAAGAAGCATGGCTAAGAAGATAGGCGGTCTCGGAAAAGGGCTTTCGGCGATCTTTTCCGAGAACGATACCGAGGACAACAACGAAGTTGTCAGCTTAAAAATATCACAGATCGAACCCAACCGCAGTCAGCCTCGAAAGAGCTTTGATGACGACGCGCTGCAGGAGCTGGCGCAGAGTATCTCGGCACACGGCGTGCTGCAGCCGATCCTGGTGCGGCCTCAGATCTACGGCGGTTATCAGATCGTCGCGGGTGAGAGAAGATACCGCGCGTCGCGACTTGCCGGTCTGACGGAGATCCCCGCGATCATCCGCGAGCTGTCTGACAGCGAAACGATGCAGATCGCGCTGATCGAGAATCTGCAAAGACGCGATCTGTCGGCTCTTGAAGAAGCGCAGGGTTATCAGACCTTGATGAAGGAATACGGCTTCTCACAGGAAGAGGTAGCGCGTACGGTCGGTAAGTCCCGCTCCGCTGTCGCGAATACCCTCCGTCTGCTGGGACTACCCGACAGTGTCAAGCCGCTGGTCGATGAAGGCAAGATCAGCGCGGGTCACGCGAGAGCGATCCTCGCGCTGGAGGACGACGGCAAAATGCTGCCGACGGCGGAGAAGATCGCGAAAGAGGGTATGTCCGTACGCGCGGCGGAAGATCTTGTCCGAAAGATCAATATCGAGGACAGATATGATGATGAAGATAAGCCGAAACGAAAGAAAAAACTACCTCTGTTCACAGAGGTAGAGCTGGCGTTGAGCGAGCATATGGGCACAAAGGTACACATCACCGATAACAAAGACAATGAGGGCGGTACGCTCAGCATAGAGTTTTACGGATTGGATGAGCTGTTGGTGTTCGCCAACAAAATCGAAAGAATGTGGAACACGCCGTTGTTTGATCCGAAAAGCGATGAACCTATAGTTTATGAAGGGAATGTAACAGAATGATAGACATTAAATTTTTAAGAGAAAACCCCGAGATCGTCAAACAGAATATCAAGAACAAATTTCAAGAGAAAAAACTGCCGCTGGTAGACGAAGTCATCGAGCTGGACAAGCAGGCTCGCGCCGCGAAGGGCGAGGCTGACGCGCTGCGCGCCAACCGCAATAAGATTTCCAAGGAAATAGGCGGCTGTTACGCGAGAGGGGAAAGGGATAAGGCGGAAGAGCTGAAAGCAAAGGTCGCCGCTGACGGCGCAAAGCTCGAGGAGCTCGAGAAGCAGGAGGCTGAGCTGAACGCGAAGGTCACCGAGATCATGATGGTCATCCCGAACATCATCGACCCGAGCGTGCCGATCGGTAAGGATGACAGCGAGAACGTGGAGATCGAGCGTTTCGGCGAACCTGTCGTGCCGGACTTTGAGATCCCTTATCACACCGAGATCATGGAGAAGCTCAGCGGTATCGACCTCGATGCGGCGCGTAAGGTCGCGGGCAACGGCTTCTACTACCTTATGGGCGACATCGCCAGACTGCACAGCGCGGTGATCTCTTACGCGCGCGATTTCATGATCAACAGAGGCTTTACCTACTGTATCCCGCCCTACATGATCCGCAGTAACGTGGTATCGGGCGTGATGTCCTTTGCAGAGATGGACGCGATGATGTACAAGATCGAGGGTGAGGATCTGTTCCTCATCGGCACCTCGGAGCACAGCATGATCGGCAAGTTCATCGACACCATCCTTGACGAAAAGGATCTGCCGTATACCCTCACCTCCTACAGCCCCTGTTTCAGAAAGGAAAAGGGCGCTCACGGTATCGAGGAGCGCGGCGTTTACCGTATCCATCAGTTTGAAAAGCAGGAAATGATCGTTGTCTGCAAGCCCGAGGACAGCAAGATGTGGTTCGACAAGCTCTGGCAGAATACGGTCGACTTCTTCCGCACGCTGGATGTTCCCGTTCGCACGCTCGAGTGCTGCTCCGGCGACCTCGCCGATCTCAAGGTCAAGAGTATCGACGTCGAGGCGTGGAGCCCGAGACAGAAGAAGTACTTTGAGGTCGGCTCCTGCTCGAACCTCAGCGACGCACAGGCGAGAAGACTGAAGATCCGTGTGAACGGCGCGGACGGCAAGAAGTACTTTGCCCATACGCTGAACAACACCTGTGTCGCACCGCCCCGTATGCTGATCGCGTTCCTTGAGAACAACCTCAACGAGGACGGCAGCGTGAACATCCCCGAGGCGCTCAGACCGTATATGGGCGGCATGGAGAAGATCGAGGCAAAGTAAATTCGCTTGATAACATGTGTCACGCTTTCGCTATGATGATTGATAAAATGAGGTCAATATGAAATTAACACTGATCAGTAAATACCGCACGCATATCATGGGTGCGGCGATGATGTGGATCATGTGGTTCCACTCCGCTTATGCCGGCAACAGCGATGTGCTCAAATTCCTCCACAGGATCGGCTTTTACGGCGTGGATATGTTCCTGCTGGTGTCTGGTCTGGGTCTGTACTACTCGATGCGCAAATCCAAAAGCATCGGTGAATTCTATAAAAAGCGCGCGGTGCGGATCTTGCCCGCTTATTTGATCGTCACCATCTGTTGGTACGTGTTCTATAAAACCAACGTTTCTTTTTCGGATAAGCTGCTGTCGATCCTTGGCGTCAACTATTTTCGCGGCGCGGTCGGGAATCGTCCCGAATACTTCGATTGGTTTTTGCCGACTTTGATCGTTCTGTATCTGCTGACGCCGCTGTATGATAAGCTCTTTCAAAAAGCAAGCGTGAAATGGAAGTTCACGTTGCTGGTATCGATGATCTCGCCGATCCTGTGTATCGTCGCGTATCATCTGAACAGACAGGTGCTGTTCGGTTCGCTGGTGCGTATCCCGATCTTTTTGATCGGCTACTGGATGGGCTGGTACCTGTATGAGAAGAAGGAAGAGGAAAAGGCAAGCTGGATGGTGCATGTCGCGCTGCTCACGGCGGGAATATTACTGGCGTATTATATCCACACCTATGTCAAGAACCCGACCATCTTCTGGGGTTTGAACTGCTATCCCGCGTTGTTTGTCGCGCCGTCGCTGAGCGTGCTGCTCGGTTTCATTTTTGAGAAAGCGGAAAAGTATCTGAAGATCGTCGGAAAGATCTTGCTGTTCCCGTTCTATGTTTGCGGCAGGTACAGCTTAGAGATCTATCTGTTCCACCAGCGGTTGATGGAGATCTTGAACAGCGAATCGATGACCGCGTTCCGTAATCAGCTTTTCGCGCGGTTCCATACGGGCGGATATTACTTTCTGCTTGCGTTGGTATCGGTCGCGCTGGGCGCGGCTCTCCATGAGCTGATCGCGCTGGTGATCCGCTTGATCAAAAAGATCGGAAAGAAATCCGAAGGATCGGAAAAACAGCTTGAGACAGCATAATACTAAGTAGCAATAAATTGAATGAAGGCATAATAAAAAGCGAGGTGCTTAGGCATCTCGCTTTTGTGTTTATTGCTACTTAGTATCAGACAGTCTGTGTCGATCGAAGCGCTGCTCGCACCCTTTGATGAAATGACGCCAATCGGCAGGGGAGAGCTTCTTTTCGACGATCTTCTGTGCCTCCTGCATGTTGGGAGGGCGTTTGTCGGTGTTATGGCAGTCGGTGCCGATGAAATGGAGCAGATCGCTGTCCATCAATCTCAACGCCAACCTGCGGGATCGGAAGGATGTGAATGCTTCGGCGTTGCACTGGAAATAGAAAGGTTGGTCAAAAAGCCGCTCGTAGATATCGCGCTTCTGTATGCTTTGGTAACGTTCGACATGCGCAAGGATGATGCGCAGACCGGTATTGTACTGAAATGCGATCAGCTCGTCGAAGATCTTGTCCGACCAGGGGACAAACGGCATTTCGATCAAGATCAGATCGGTACCCTGTATGGCGAGCTGTGTGACGCTGTCGCTGTGGGAGATGCCGGGATAGTAAAGCACCTCGGCGCCCAGCAGGATCTCGGGCTCGCTGTCGGAGAGCAGGGGACTGAGCTTTTCGAACGCGTGCCGACGACGCTTGAGAAAGCGATCGGGCGCTTCGTTATCGCCGTAAAAATGAGAGGTGGATACGATGGTCGTAACACCCTGCTTGCGGGATTCTCGCAGCATCTGCATGGACATTTCGGTCGACTTGCTGCCGTCGTCCATCTTCGGCAGAAAATGGCTGTGGATATCGAGCATCTTGACCCTCCTTTCCGTTTGCTTCATTATAACAGAACGATCGGCAAGAATCAACTTGATTTTTGTCGAAGGCTGTGGTATATTTTCTGTGAGCTTTCTGTGTTTCTGTACCAAACACAGGGAGCTTTGCTGTGTTTTGGAGGAGAATATGAAAAAACCTGTTTTTTATACCGAGGTCGCATATATCGCGGGGATCGTCGCGCTTGCGTTCGGTGTGACCTTTATGGAAAGGGCGGACTTTGGGCTGAGCATGGTGGTAGCGCCTGCTTATGTACTGCATCGGTTCATCTCGGCGTTGCCGGGGATGGGATGGTTTTCTTTCGGCGTCGCGGAATATACTTTGCAGCTGGCATTGGTGCTCGTGCTGATGGTGATCATGAGAAAGTTTCGTTTATCGTACTTTTTCTCGTTTGTTACCGCGGTGGTGTACGGCTATCTGCTCGACTTGATCATGTGGCTGATGCCTGCGGTCAGCGCGGATAACCTCGGTCTGAGGATCGTGTTCTTCATCGTGGGAGAGCTGTGTTGTACCTTTGGCGTATCGATGGTGTTCCATACCTACATCCCGCCCGAGGCATATGAGCTCTTTGTATCGGAGATCGGGAACAGGAGCCGTCTTTTGACCGGAGCGGTTAAGTGGATCTACGATATCGTCAGCTGTCTGGTCGGTATCGGTCTGTCGTTTTTGTTCTTCGGGATGGGGACGTTCGTCGGGATCGGCTGGGGCACGATCGTCTGTGCGCTGATCAACGGCGTTATCATCGGTTGGTTGTGCAAATGGGAGGACAAAACCTTTGAATTCAAGGACGGTTTAAAGCTGAGGAAATACTTTGAAAAATAATAATCCGATCAAGTAAAATGTGCAAAAACACTTGACAAAACGGTGTAGTTATAATATAATAATTTTTGCTTTTAGGTCGAGATTACCGGACCTCGACTAAGCAGATACGGCGGAATAGCTCAGCTGGCTAGAGCATTCGGTTCATACCCGAAGTGTCGTAGGTTCAAGTCCTATTTCCGCTACCAGATCTCGACAGCCGTATTCGTACGGCTGTTCGGATATGGCCCGGTGGTCAAGCGGTTAAGACACCGCCCTTTCACGGCGGTAACACGAGTTCGATTCTCGTCCGGGTCACCACACCCCCTGTCGCTTGGCAGGGGGATTGCTTTAGCGATAAAGCAGCACCTGCCGGTGTGGTGGAATAGGCAGACACAAGGGACTTAAAATCCCTCGGAGTAACATCCGTACCGGTTCAAGTCCGGTCACCGGCACCA
>CADAUE010000072.1 GCA_902790985.1 uncultured Ruminococcus sp. | reverse complement strand
AAGATTTGGACAACACCTCAAGCCTGCCTGCGCCCTCCGCCTTGTTATGCGAAATTCTCCGCTAATATCTTTTTAAAGCTTTTTATTGCTACTTAGTATTAATCGCCCGATTTACCGCTTTATCATGATACAGTAGTGGATTGTTACATTACCGCCTTGAAGGGCTTTGATTTCTTTGTGCAATATGGGTATTGACTTTAATGTGCTAATACGATAAAATAAGTACCGTTGCACGCACTATTTGCGCATATGCCGATATGACGCATGGGAGTGCGAAAGACAGAAAAGATTTACTTTGATGGAGGAAAATCATGAAAAGAATTATTGCGTTGATGTTAGCGCTGCTGATGGTAGGCGCTGTGATGGCTGCCTGCGGTAACTCCAACAACACCGCCACCACCGAGACCAAGGCTGCTGACAGCAAGGATACCAAAACCGTAGACGCCTCTAAGGATCTCGCCAACGTCACCTCTAAGGGCAAGCTCGTCGTCGGTATCACCGACTTTGAGCCGATGGACTATCAGAAGGACGGCCAGTGGATCGGCTTTGACGCCGATATGGCGAAGGCGTTTGCCAAGAGCCTCGGCGTAGAGGTTGAGTTCGTTGAGATCGACTGGGACAACAAGATCCTCGAGCTGGACGGCGGTACGATCGACTGCGTCTGGAACGGCATGACCTTGACAGAGGAAGTTACTTCCGCTATGCTCTGCTCCGATCCTTACTGCAACAACGCGCAGGTCGTAGTCGTCAACAAGGATGTTGCCGACAAGTATGCTACCGCTGACGCTTGCAAAGAGCTGTCTTTCGCTGTTGAGAGCGGCTCCGCGGGTCAGGAACAGGCAGAAGCTAACGGCTTCAAGTTCACCGAGGTCAAGGACCAGGCTACCGCGCTGATGGAGGTTGCTTCCGGCACCTGTAACGCTGCGATCATCGACTCCCTCATGGCTGGCGCGATGATCGGCGAGGGCACCGGTTACGCTCAGCTGACCTATACCGTTTCTCTGAACTCTGAGGAATACGGCGTAGGCTTCCGCAAGGGCTCCGACCTCACCGCGAAGTGCAACGAGTTCTTCGCTTCCGCAAAGGCTGACGGCTCGATGGCAGAGATCGCCAAGACCTACGGCGTACAGGAAGCGCTGATCAAATAAGATTTTCTGACCGATTTCAAAAGGCAGAGGGCTTTGCGGCTCTCTGTCTTTTGGGGGTTACAGGGATATGTCATAAGTATAATACGGCTGAGATTATCGTTGTATTTATGACATGTCCCCGAAAAGATTATTGCAAGAGGTTTATTTATGAATGGTTTTTTTGAGCAATTCCCGATCGTATTCCAAAGTCTGAATTCGGGATTTTTACAGACCTTGAAGCTGTTCGCCGTGACGCTGCTCGGTGCGCTGCCGTTGGGTCTTTTGATCTCCTTCGGCTCTATGAGTAAATTCAAGCCCCTGTCCGCGGTCGTACGCGTACTGGTATGGATCATCCGCGGCACACCGCTCATGCTCCAGCTGCTGATCATCTTCTACTTTCCCGGACTGGTGTTCGGCAAGCAGCTCTGGGGCGGCGGCGAGAGCGGACGCTTCATCGCTTCTGCGGTTGCGTTCATCCTCAACTACGCCTGCTACTTCTCCGAGATCTACCGCGGCGGCATCCAAGGCGTTCCGCACGGACAGCAGGAAGCGGGACAGGTGCTCGGTCTGTCAAAATCCCAGATCTTCTTCAAGATCACACTGCTGCA
This sequence comes from uncultured Ruminococcus sp., assembly GCA_902790985.1. Lineage (GTDB taxonomy): Bacteria > Bacillota > Clostridia > Oscillospirales > Acutalibacteraceae > Ruminococcoides. The sequence continues at coordinate 7,549 of CADAUE010000072.1, read as the reverse complement.
GATGATCAAGCGTATCGTGCCTCCCATGTCTAACGAGATCATCACCCTCGTCAAGGACACCTCGCTCGCACGAATCATCGCGCTGCAGGAGGTCATCTGGGCGGGACAGGCGTTCATGAAGGGCAGCCAGGGCATCTCCGGCGCGATCTGGCCGCTGTTTTTCACCGGTGTATACTACCTCGCTTTCTCGGGTTTGCTTACCCTGCTGTTTGGTTGGGTCGAGAAAAAGCTGAGTTATTTTAAGGCGTAAGGGGGCGGTATTATGGCAATTTTGGAAGTTAAGAACATCTATAAGAGCTTTGGCCGCAACCACGTTTTGAGGGGTATCGATTTTGAACTGGAAAAGGGCGAGGTGCTGTCGATCATCGGCTCCTCCGGTTCCGGCAAAACCACCCTGCTGCGCTGTCTGAACTCGCTGGAGTTTGCCGACGAGGGCAAGATCATCGTAAACGGCGAGACGATCTTTGACGCATCGGTCAACAAACGCCCCTCCGAGGCGGATCTTCGTCAGAAGCGTCTGCATTTCGGTCTGGTATTTCAGAACTTCAATCTGTTCCCGCAGTACAGCGTGCTGGAGAACGTCACCCTCGCGCCCAGACTGCTCAAAAAAGACAGCAAGGAAGCGATCGAAGAGTACGCCCGAGAGCTGATAGAAAGCGTCGGTCTGATCGACAAGGTCGACAACTATCCCTGTGAGCTTTCGGGCGGACAGCAGCAGCGTGTCGCGATCGCGAGAGCGCTGGCGATGAAGCCGAACATCCTGTGCTTTGACGAGCCGACCTCCGCGCTTGACCCGGAGCTGACCGGCGAGGTGTTGAAGGTCATCCGCTCGCTGGCGGATAAGAGGATGACGATGATCATCGTCACCCACGAGATGACCTTCGCGCACGATGTTTCCGATAAGATCCTCTTTATGGACGGCGGCGTGATCGCCGAACGCGGCACGCCCGATATCCTCGATCATCCGAAGAGCGAGAGATTACAGGCGTTCTTGACGTCTTTCTGATACGGAACGCTGATTCGAAAAGGTGAGCATTATGCATATTTTTCTGCATAAATGCATAATCGGTATCGGCAAAGTGATGAAAATGTCTATAAATAAGGGCTGAAAAAATATCTCCCTTGTGGATTGTAATGAAATTCGGATAAATATGCCTTTTCGGCTTGCTTCTTGCCGATATTTATTGTATAGTATGAAAGGAAAAATTTTCAATAATATTATTATTGGATCATGAAATGAGGTAAAGAAATGAAAAAGATTATTGCTATCGTATTAGCCGTCGCTATGATCGCTTCCGTAGCGGTTCTCGCAGGCTGCGGCAACAGCAACACCGACGCTAACAAGGCTTCCGACAAGCCGAAGCTCACCATGGCTACCAACGCTTATTTCCCTCCCTATGAGTACTATGAGGGCGACAACATCATCGGTATCGACGCCGAGGTCGCTAAGGCAATCGCCGACAAGCTCGGCATGGAGCTTGAGATCGTCGACATAGAGTTCGACTCCATCATCACCGGTGTACAGACCGGCAAGTACGACATGGGTATGGCGGGTATGACCGTCACCGACGAGAGAAAAGAGTCCGTCGACTTCTCCGACAGCTATGCGACCGGTATCCAGAGCGTTATCGTCAAGAACGACAGCCCGATCACCTCTGTCGACGATATCCTCGCTAAGGACGCAACTTATAAGGTTGGCGTACAGCTCTCCACCACCGGCGATATCTATATCGGCGACGATTATGAGAAGGAGGGTAAGGACGCTTCTCTGATCACCAGATTCCAGACCGGTAACGACGCTGTTACCGCTCTCGTTTCCGGCAAGGTTGACGCTGTCATCATCGACAACGAGCCCGCAAAGAGCTATGTAGCCGCTAACGAAGGTCTGAAGGTCCTCGATACCGAGTATGTCGTAGAGGACTACGCGATCTGCTTCGCTAAGAACAACACCGAGCTCAAGGACAAGGTCAACGCAGCTCTGAAGGAGCTCATCGCCGACGGTTCTGTCAAGAAGATCGTTGACAAGTACATCACCGCAAAATAATCATTGATTCACCCACAGCAGGGCGGAGCTGGATCCGCCCTGTTTTCGTGTATATTGCTACTGATAGGAAATAGTATGAAAAAGAAAAGAATCGTATCATTTATACTGATCGCAGTCGTGATGTTGAGCGTCGCTATGTTCTTCTGCCTGTCCGCAGGAGCCGAGACCGCCGCTGCCGCTTCCGACGGCGCCGCGGTGTCCGAGCCATCGTGGTTTGATGACATCGCCGCCCAGTTCAAGCTCAACTTTGTTGAGAAGGATCGCTGGAAATCGCTGTTGGGCGGTTTGGGCAACACCTTGAAGATCACGCTGTTCGCGGCAGTTTTGGGCGTCGCGATCGGTATCATCATCGCCGCGATCCGCACTACCTATGATAACAACAAGGAGAACATGAAGCACAGCAAGAGCGTCGGCTACTATGTGCTCGGATTCTTCAACGCGATCAGCAAGATCTATCTGACCGTCATCCGCGGAACGCCTGTTGTCGTCCAGCTGTTGATCATCTACTTCATCATCTTCGCTTCATCCACGAACGATATCATGATCGCTACCCTCGCTTTCGGCATCAACTCCGGCGCGTATGTCGCCGAGATCCTGCGCGGCGGTATCATGGCGATCGACAAGGGTCAGTTTGAGGCGGGCAGATCGCTTGGCTTCAACTATGTGCAAACGATGTACTACATCGTCATCCCGCAGGTTTTGAAGAATGTTCTCCCCGCGCTGCTCAACGAGTTCATCGCGCTCCTCAAAGAAACCTCTGTCGCGGGTTATGTCGGCGTCGTCGACCTTACCCGTGCGGGTAATGCGATCCGTGGCGCGACCTTCTCCGCCTTTATGCCGCTGATCGCCGTCGCGCTGATCTATCTGGCGATCGTTCTGATCCTGACCAAGCTGGTCGGTATCATCGAAAGGAGGCTGCGTAAGAGTGAGCGATAATATCTTGATCAAGGTCAATGACCTGAAAAAGCATTACCGTGAGGGCACCATTCACGCGCTCGACGGCGTCGATATGGAGATCAGCCGCGGTGAGGTCATCGTCATCATCGGACCCTCGGGTTCGGGCAAATCGACCTTTCTGCGTTCGCTGAACCTGCTGGAGCTTCCTACCTCGGGCGAGATCATCTTCGACGGCGAGGATATCAACGCGCCCCACGTCAACATCAACAAGCACCGCCAGAAGATGGGCATGGTGTTCCAGCACTTCAACCTTTTCCCGAACATGACGGTCCTGCGCAACATGACCCTCGGTCCGCAGAAGCTGCTGCATAAATCGAAGGAAGATGCTGAGAAGAAGGCGCGTGAGCTCTTAGAACGCGTCGGGCTTTCCGATCGAGCGGACGCGTATCCGTCCCAGCTTTCGGGCGGACAGAAGCAGCGTATCGCCATCGTGCGCGCGCTGTGCATGGAGCCCGACGTCATGCTCTTTGACGAGCCCACCTCCGCGCTTGATCCCGAGATGGTCGGCGAGGTACTGGACGTTATGAAGGAGCTGGCGCACGAGGGTATGACGATGGTCGTAGTCACCCACGAGATGGGCTTTGCTCGCGAGGTCGGATCGCGCGTTGTCTTTATGGACGGCGGCAAGATCATCGAAGAGGGCACGCCTGCAGATATCTTCGACCATCCGAAGAGCGATCGACTGAAGAATTTCCTCGCGAAAGTTCTCTAAAAGAATTATAACTATCTGCTTGACCCGGGGATCGCTCCCCGGGTCATTTTTCCGCTTCCTATTTTTTCTTGATTTATGAATTAAATTATGTTATAATAACTATTCAATTGAGAAAATTACCAAATTTGGAGTTTTATAGAATGGAAGATATGAAAAAAGTAGCCGGTGAGAATATCACAAGGCTGCGTACCTCGCTGAATATGACCCAGGCACAGCTCGGCGAGCGGCTCAACTACTCCGACAAGAGCGTGTCGAAGTGGGAGAGAGGCGAGTCCCTTCCCGATGTGTTCGTGCTCAAGCAGATCGCCGACCTTTCCGGTGTGACGGTAGATTACATCATCACCCCTCACGATCCCGACGAGGAGGTGAAGGTCGAGAAGAAGGTACGCCGATACAGCCGCCGTTTTGTAACGCTGACCGTTTTAGCGGGCATCTGGGCGCTGGCGGTGCTGATCTTTGTCATCCTTTGGCTCTGCGGCATCATCAACTGGCTGGTGTTCATCTACGCGATCCCCGTGTCGCTGATCACTCTCTTGGTGCTCAACTCCGTCTGGGGCGACCGCTCGTGGAATTTGTACATCGTGTCCGGCCTTGTCTGGGGTATCATCTGCTCGATCTACCTGTCGTTTTTGCAGTACAACTGGTGGCAGCTGTTCCTTCTCGGCATCCCGGCCCAGATCATCATCATCTTCGCGTTCTCCATACGCCGCAAGCCGAAAAAGCAGTAAAATCCCGTGTTTCTACTGGGAGTAGAGTTGTTTTGGAACATCTCTACTCCTTTCTTTTTGCCCGTAGAATAAAGCGCGGGCCATTGTAGACTGACAGTAAGGTCGAATAGATTGCTATTTGACAAAGACGTAGTAAAATGGTAATGCAGTTAATTGGGAGGGATCACCGCAGGGATATGCCGCGGTGATGATTACCCACCGCAACAAATTGAGGAGTGATAGCATATGAGTTATATTATCAGCACCTGTACCACCGCCGATATGACCCCGGAGATGTTCAAGAAGATTGACGTCCGCTATATCGGATTCCATTTTGTGGTCAACGGCAAGTCCTATACCGATGATCTGTACACGCAGATGAGCGCCAAAGAGTTCTACGGTCACATCCGCGACGGCGCCGATACCTCGACCTCACAGGTATCGGTAGGCGAGTATGTCGACTATTTCCGCGCGCTGTTGAGCGAGGGTAAGGACGTACTGCACGCCTGCCTGTCCTCCGGTATCTCCAACACCGTCCAGAGCGCTAACGCGGCGGCAAATATGCTCAGATCCGAATTCCCCGACAGAAAGATCTATATCGTCGATTCTCTCTGTGCGTCTTCCGGCGCCGGTCTGTACATGACTCTGCTTTCTCAGAAGCGTGCCGAGGGGATGGACATCGACGCTTTGTATCAGTGGGCGCTCGATAACCAGCAGCTGGTGCAGCACTGGTTCTGCTCCACCGACTTGACCTACTATATCAAGGGCGGCCGCGTTTCCAAGGTCAGCGGCATTTTGGGCGGTATCTTCGAGATCTGTCCGCTGCTGTGCGTCAGCCCCGAGGGTAAGCTGAAGGTCATCTCCAAGGTCCGCACGAAGAAGAAGGTCTTGACCGCGCTGGTCGACAAGATGGAGCAGCACGCAGAGGGCGGCAGAAAGTATAACGGGCTTTGTTATATCTCCAACTCGGACTGTCTCGAGGACGCCGAGTATGTACGCGACCTCGTTTTAGAGCGGTTCAAGGGGGTCAAGGAGGTGCCGATCTTTGATATCGGCACGACCATCGGCTGCCACACCGGTACCGGTACGGTCGCGCTGTTCTTCACGAGCAGCGACGAAAGAGAGGATTCCCGGTGAACGCAGTCCGGGCGATTTCGGGCGACCTGAGAGAAGAAAGGCGTAAGTACCGCACCCAGCTTCCCGACTATACGCGCGGCGAAGAGATCGCCAACATGATCACCCATATTATCGGCGCGGTGTTTGCGATAGCGGCGATACCGATCTTGGTGGTCACGGCGGTAAAGCATCAAAGCCCTTGGGCGGTCGTATCCGGTGCGATCTACGGCGCGGCGCTCCTGATCATGTTCACGGTCTCGAGCGTATATCACGGGCTTCCCGTCGGTATGCCAAAGCGTGTGATGCGCGTGATCGACCACTGCGACATCTACTTTTTGATCGCGGGTACCTACACGCCGATCCTGCTCGTCGGTATACGACCGATCAACCCCGCGATGGCGTGGACGATCTTCGGCGTCGAATGGGCGTTGGCTGCTACGGCGGTCACACTGAACGCGATCGATCTCAAACGCTTCGAAAAGGTCTCAATGGTCTGCTATATCGGCATGGGCTGGTGTGTGATCGCTGTTCTGCAGGTCACGATACAGGCGATGACGATGAACGGCTTTTTGCTGCTGCTCTACGGCGGCATCGCGTACACCATCGGCGCGGTGCTGTACGGCATCGGCAAGAAGGTGCGCTACATGCACTCCGTGTTCCATGTTTTCGTGCTGATCGGCAGCGTCCTGCAGTTTTTCGCGATCCTCAACTATGTCATCTGATTGATTCATCATCAAGCCGGCGCGGTTTTGACCGTGCCGGCTTTTGTGATAAAAACCGGCTTTTCCTCATATACTTTTCTTATCAGAAAAAGGATGTGGGAAAGATGATCATGAAGCTGACTTCCTTTGTGTTGGCGTTTTTGCTGTTGGCGTGTACGATCACGGCGATCTCCGCCGCGATGTTTGAGATCCCCGAGCAGCCGACTGTCAGCGAAGCGGAGGAAACGTCGACGCAGACAGAGGCTATGACACAGCCCGCTTCGACCGAGCCGAAGCTGACGGTCGTGGAGGAACACCCTGTAAAGGACAGCGGCTATACGCCGCGCGTGAACGCTCCCGATCCGACCGATCCCCGCTACTATTCCGACGACAATATCTTCTATGCCGCCGACTACGGGATGCCGAACTGCACCTGCTACGCGTGGGGCAGAGCCTATGAGATCACAGGCGAAAAGCCCGAGCTGTCGCCGTATGACGCTTGTACATGGTATGCCTATAATGCCGAGAATTCCATCTATGATTACGGCGACGAGCCGCAAGAGGGCGCGATCGCCTGCTTTGCCTATGCCGACGGCGGTTCGGGGCATGTCGCGGTGGTAGAGGAGGTTGCGGATGATACGCTGCTGTTGTCCAACTCTGCCTACAGCGGGACCGAATTCTACCTCGACACCGTACCCGCAGACGATCCTTCCGGCGGGCGGGAAGGCTGGATTTTCCAGGGCTATATCTATGTCGACGGGTGACACATACAAAAAGAGCTATCCTTTTCGGGATAGCTTTTGCTGTTTGTCGAGGTCGATCAAAGGTTGCACAAGCTGCGCTGCATACGGGTACAGTCGATCATGTCGACCACACCGTCGTTATCGAAGTCTGCAAATCGCAACTCTTCTCGATCAAGGTCGCGCATATTGCTCTGATACCGCTGGGAGAGTGTGACGTCGATGATAGAGAATTCTCCGTCTCTGTCTACATCTCCGACCGCGTCGTCGCTGCGGCAGATCGCCTTGATAACGAAGGTGCCGCCGATATCGTCATGCAGCTGCGTGTATTTATAAAAATCCATGACGTCCATCGGCTGGATCGTGTAACCGATCAAATAGGATTGACCGTATTGGGATTCCGGACGGAAAAGATAGCTGCCGCCGGATGAGAGCCACTCGTCTACGCCGATGGCGTAACTGCCGTTTGTTGTCTTTTTCTCGATCTGAACGGCGATAGCTCCCTTCGTTTTCGGGGCGTCAAAGCCGTATACATTCGCGCTGATATATCCCGGGTGTTCGATCGTTCCCTG
>CADAUE010000071.1 GCA_902790985.1 uncultured Ruminococcus sp. | reverse complement strand
GAAGGAAGCCGGCGGCTTTGTCGACGTCGATATCTACCCCGATCACGTTGACGTTCTCCTGTCCGACCACGGTCCCGGCATCCCCGATGTCGACAAAGCGATGCAGGAGGGCTTCTCTACCGCGCCCGATAACGTACGCAACCTCGGCTTCGGCGCGGGCATGGGTCTGCCGAACATCAAGAAATATACCGATGACATGAAGATCGAGACCGAGATTGGCAAAGGCACCGACCTGTACTTGACTGTCAGAGTCAAAGAAGCATAGTTTTAATTAGGAATGAGGAGTTAGGAATTAGGAATTGATGGTGGGTTTCACCCACACCCATTTGTAGAAATAACTACAAATCCAAAACGCGATGACGCGTTTCCCGAGATTCCTCATTTCTAATTCCTAATTGATTTCTAAAAGGTAGCATTATGAACAAATACTTCCACTCCGTCGAGCTGGACGCGGACAAGTGCTGCGGCTGTACCAACTGCCTCAAGCGCTGTCCCACGGAGGCGATCCGCATCCGTGACGGCAAGGCGCACATCCTCTCCGAGAGATGTATCGACTGCGGCGAATGTATCCGCATTTGTCCGCATCACGCCAAGCGCGCGCGTTCCAACCCGATCGAAGATATCGAAAAATTCAAAATAAAAGTCGCGATCCCCGCGCCCGCGCTGTTTGGTCAGTTCAACAATCTCAACGATATCGATATCGTTCTGACCGGTCTGCGCGCGATGGGCTTTGACTACATCTACGAAGTCAGCCGCGCTGCGGAATTAGTCTCTGAGGCGACGCGCAAGCTGATCCGCGAAGAAAAGCTCCATAAACCCATCATCAGCTCCGCTTGTCCCGCGGTTGTGCGTTTGATCAAGATCCGTTTTCCCGAGCTGTGCGACAACGTTATGCCGCTCTTAGCGCCCATGGAGGTCGCCGCGAAGATGGCGCGACGCGAGGTTATCAAGATGACCGGTCTGCCCGACGAGGAGATCGGCGTGTTCTTCATCACCCCCTGCCCCGCGAAGGTCACCGAGATCAACGCTCCCAACAGCTCTGAGAAAAGCGCTGTGTCCGGCGCGATCGCGATCTCCCAGATCTACCCCGAGCTGACCTCCAAGATGGATAAGCTCAAGGTCATCGAACCCCTGTCCAAGTCCGGGCTGATCGGCGTCGGCTGGGCGACCTCAGGCGGTGAAGCCGCGGCGATGCTGGGTGAAAAGTACCTTGCCGCCGACGGTATCGAGAACGTTATCCGCGTTCTCGAAGAACTGGAGGACGAACATATCCACGGGGTCGATTTCATTGAGCTGAACGCCTGCTCCGGCGGATGCGTCGGAGGCGTACTGGCGGTCGAAAATCCGTATGTAGCACAGGCGAGGATCCAAAATCTGCGCAAATATATGCCTGTTTCCCTCAACCACCTCGACGAAAGCGATCTCGATAAGATGATGTGGGAAAACGAGCTGACCTTCAACGCCGAGAGCTTCCGTCTGTCCGACGATATCATCGAAGCGATGGACATGATGGAAAAGATGGAAGAGATCTGCAAGAACCTTCCCGGTCTCGACTGCGGTTCCTGCGGTGCGCCCACCTGCCGTGCGCTTGCCGAGGACATCGTCAAGGGCAACGCCAAGGAAACCGACTGCATCCATAAGCTGAAAGCGCGGATCCAATCGGTCTATGACCAGCTGGGGAATCTGAAATGAGCGATAAAGAATTGACCGCGCGCGAGCGCGAATACCTCGACTGCGAAGTACCCTTGGTCTCCACCGGCTCTGCCGTCAAAAGAGTCACCACCGGTTTTTTTGCTTCACTTCTGCAATCGGTCTTCACTCCCTCTGTCCACAAAGCCGAGAATAAGCTCTTTCGCACCTTCCGTGAGATCCGCTACACCAAGTACAAAAAGGCGGTTCTGCACAAACAGGCGGGAACCCTCACCGAAAAGGATAAAAAGACGCTCGAAAAGCTGAACAAAAAGGACTTTATTCTGGACGTCGATACCTACGACGCAGATAAATTCAAACAGCAGATCTACGACGAATATATGCGCACACATAACCTTCAAGAGCTCCCGAAGGAGGATAAAGAATGACCGTTAACGAGTTAAAAGAGAAACTGGATTTGAGAGTATTGGTCGAAGACGACCTCGACCGTGAGGTCGAAGATTGCTATATCGGCGACCTGCTCAGCTGGGTCATGGGCAGAGCCCCCGCGGACAGTGCGTGGCTGACCGTCATGGGCAACATCAACAGCATCGCCGTCGCGACCCTCGCGGATGTCAGCTGCATCATCCTTGTCGAAAACGCCGCACTGGATGACAACGCCAGAGCAAAAGCCGAGATGCACGGCGTCAATATCCTTATCACCGAGGATAACGCCTATACTCTCGCTGTCAAAATCAGCAAATTGATCTAAGGTATTATTCTTATGCAGAAATATTATTATGATCTGCACCTGCACTCCTGCCTCTCCCCCTGCGGCGACATGGACATGACCCCGAACAACATCGTCAACATGGCAAAGCTGCTCGGCATGGATGTGATCGCCTTGACCGACCACAACACCTCTCTCAACTGCGAAGCGGCAATCAAGGTCGGCGAAGAAGTCGGCTTGCTGGTCATCCCCGGCATGGAGCTGACCACCGCTGAGGATATCCATGCGGTATGTCTCTTCCCTACCTTGGAAAAGGCGCTCAACTTCTCACAGTACGTTGATGAGAACCGCATCCATGTCAAGAACAAGGCAGAGATCTACGGGCGACAGGTCATCATGAACGAAAACGATGAAGAGATCGACGAGATCGAAGATCTTCTCCTGCCGGCATCCTTCATCGGCATGTACGACGCTTATCGCAAGGCGCATGAATTCGGCGGTATCTGCTATCCCGCGCATATCGACCGCGATTCTCTCTCGATCCTTGCCGTACTGGGCGAGATCGACCCCTACTGCGGATTCAAGACCGCGGAGCTTGCCGACATCTCCAAGCTCCCCGAGCTGTGCGAAAAGCACCCGATCCTCAACAGCATGAACATCGTTACCTGCTCAGACGCGCACTATCTCGAGAACATGCGTGACGCAGCGAACACCCTCGAGCTTCCCGAGCTGACGCGCGAAGCGGTAATTGAATATTTAGACTCCCAAAAGTGACCGTCTTGCTTAAAACGCCGGGCGGCACTTTTTTTAATTAGGAATGGTGTGATACTAAGTAGCACATACAAATGGGTGCGGGCAGCGCCCGCCATTCATTCCTGATTCCTCATTCCTAACTCCTCACTGTTTTAACGCTTTACCACTTGCAAAAGTTAAAGTGTTTTGCAAGAAATAATTCTTACAAAGAATATTGAATAGATTGCTTTAAGCTAATCAATCCCTAGGTTTCATCGGATCTCTAAAGTTAGTTATAGCTAACCAAAAAACTTGTAAAAAAGATCACTTTTTGCAGTATTTTACACGAAAAAATCGCGTTAATTTATAGACAATCCGTTACAAATATGTTATATTATATTTGTATGTATAGTGGCTGGATTCTGTTCTGTCTCTTCAGTCAAACCATGAATCATGCAAGAATGAATCGCTACACATCATTATTAACCAAGGAGGAATAAAGATGCTTAAGAAAATCAGCAGCCTGCCTTTTCAGGGCACCCCTGAGCAGGAAGCAAAGCTGAAGGAAGTCATCGCTCAGCACAAGGACGATCCCGGTGCGGTCATGCCCGTACTGCAGGAAGCGCAGGAGATCTACGGTTACCTGCCGCTGGAGGTCCAGACCATGATCGCAGAGGGTCTGGATGTTCCGATCGACGAGGTGTACGGCGTCGCTACTTTCTACAGCCAGTTCGCGCTGTCCCCCAAGGGCAAGTACCATATCTCCGTATGCTTAGGTACAGCCTGCTATGTTAAGGGTTCCGGCAAGGTTCTCGACAAGCTTTCCGAAGAGCTCGGTATAGCTGCCGAAGAATGCACCCCCGACACCCAGTTCTCCCTGACAGCCTGCCGCTGCATCGGTGCGTGCGGTCTCGCTCCCGTCATCACCGTCAACGATGACGTTTACGGCCGTCTGGTACCCGAAGACGTTCCCGGCATTATCGCGAAGTATAAAGAAGCGTAATGAGAGAGCTATCCCTCAACGTCATGGACGTCGCCCAGAACTCCGTCCGAGCTGAAGCGGATCTGGTGCGGATCACCGTGTCCGAGAGCGCGAAGGATGACAATCTGACCATCCGGATCGCCGACAACGGCTGCGGCATGACGCAGGAGCAGGTACAGCAGGTCATCGATCCGTTTTTCACCACCCGAACGACGCGCAAGGTCGGCTTAGGCGTACCGCTGTTCAAGCTCAGCGCCGAGCAGACAGGCGGCAGCTTTGACATCCAAAGCGAAAAGGGTGTCGGAACCACTACCACCGCTTCCTATGTGCCGTCGCACATGGATATGACCCCTCTCGGGGACATCAACTCCACCGTCAAGATCCTGATCCAGTGCAACCCGGATATCGACTTTGTCTTTACCCACAGCACCGACAACGGATCCTTCACGCTGGACACACGAGAGCTCAGAGAGGTTCTCGAGGGCGTGAGTCTTGACACCCCCGATGTGCTGGAATGGATCGCAGAATTTTTAGAAGAAAACACTCGCAATATATATGGAGGTGCGTAAAAATGAAATCTTTAGCTGAGTTAAAAGCCATCAGAGATAAGGCACAGGCTGAGCTGAACATGAGAAGAGAGAACCCCAACGCCGCGCGCGTTATGGTCGGTATGGCTACCTGCGGTATCGCTGCGGGCGCGAGACCGGTTCTCAACGCGTTTGTCGAAGAGATCGCCAAGCGCGGTTTGAAGGATATCACCGTGACCCAGACAGGCTGCATCGGTATCTGCCAGTATGAGCCTGTTGTCGAGATCGAGATCCCTGGCGAAGAAAAGGTCACCTATGTCAAGATGACCCCCGAAAAAGCGATAAAGGTCGTCAACGACCATCTCGTCAACCACAATGTAGTTACCGATTTCACCATCGGCGCTATCGAGAAGTAAGTAAGGAGGACTAAATGTATCGTTCTAATGTACTTGTTTGCGGCGGTACCGGCTGTACCTCTTCAAACAGCTTACAGATTGCCGAAAAGCTCAAAGAAGAGCTGAAAAACAAGGGTCTGGAGAAGGAAGTCAACGTCATCACCACCGGCTGCTTCGGTCTGTGCGCGCTGGGTCCGATCATGGTCGTATACCCCGAGGGCTCCTTCTACTCGATGGTCAAGGTCGAGGACGTTCCCGAGATCGTTGAAGAGCATCTGAACAAGGGTCGTATTGTCACCCGCCTGCTCTATCAGGAGACCGTCGAAAAAGACACCATCAAATCTCTGAACAAAACCGCTTTCTATGAGAAGCAGAAGCGTGTCGCACTGCGTAACTGCGGCGTCATCGATCCCGAGAAGATCGACGATTATATCGCTGAGGACGGTTATGCCGCTCTCGGCAAAGTTCTGACCGAGATGACCCCCGAAGAGGTCATCCAGACCATGCTGGATTCCGGCTTACGCGGCAGAGGCGGCGCAGGCTTCCCCACCGGTCTGAAATGGAAATTTGCCCGCGGCAACGACGCTGACCAGAAGTACGTTTGCTGTAACGCCGACGAGGGCGACCCCGGCGCGTTCATGGATCGTTCCGTCCTTGAGGGCGACCCCCATGTTGTGCTCGAAGCGATGGCGATCGCCGGCTACGCGATCGGCGCGTCCCAGGGCTACATCTACGTTCGTGCCGAGTATCCTATCGCCGTCAAGCGTCTGCAGATCGCGATCGACCAGGCGCACGAGTACGGTCTGTTAGGTAAAGACATCTTCGGCACCGGCTTTGACTTTGACATCAAGATCCGTCTGGGTGCAGGCGCGTTCGTCTGCGGCGAGGAAACCGCTCTGATGACTTCTATCGAAGGCAAGCGCGGCGAGCCCAGACCCCGTCCTCCGTTCCCTGCGGTTAAAGGTCTATACCAGAAGCCCACTACCCTCAACAACGTTGAGACCTACGCGAACATCCCTCAGATCATCTTAAAGGGTGCTGACTGGTTCGCTTCCATGGGTACCGAAAAGTCTAAGGGTACCAAAGTATTCGCGCTCGGCGGCAAGATCAACCACACCGGTCTGGTCGAGGTTCCGATGGGCACCACCCTTCGCACCATCATCGAAGAGATCGGCGGCGGCATCCCCGGCGGCAAGAAATTCAAGGCAGCCCAGACGGGCGGTCCCTCCGGCGGCTGTATCCCTGCTGAGCACCTCGATATCGAGATCGACTATGACAACCTGCTCGCCATCGGCTCCATGATGGGCTCCGGCGGTCTGATCGTCATGGACGAGACCGACTGTATGGTCGACATCGCGAAGTTCTTCCTCGAGTTCACCGTCGACGAGAGCTGCGGTAAATGTACTCCCTGCCGTATCGGTACCAAGAGACTTCTCGAGATGCTCGAGAAGATCACCAAGGGACAGGGCAGCCTCGAGATGCTCGACGAGATGGAAGCTCTGTGCCACTACATCAAGTCCAACTCCCTCTGCGGTCTGGGTCAGACAGCTCCGAACCCCGTACTGTCCACCCTCCACTTCTTCCGCGATGAGTATGTCGCTCACGTTGTCGACAAGAAGTGCCCCGCAGGCGTATGTAAGGATCTCTTAGAGTTCACCATTGAAAAGGATAAGTGTATCGGCTGCGGCATGTGCTCACGCAAGTGCCCGGTCGGCGCGATTTCCGCAACCGACTATATCGCCCCCGGTAAGAAGAAGCCCGCTCTCGCGATCGACCACAGTAAGTGCATCAAGTGCGGCGCTTGTATCGAAACCTGTAAGTTCGGCGCTATTTTCAAAGGCTAAGAGAAAGGAGATATTTTCATGGAAATGCTTAACATCAAAATCAACGGCAAAGACTATACCGTTGAGAAGAATACCACTATTCTTGAAGCCTGCCACCAGTTCGGTATCAAGATCCCGACACTGTGCTATCTGAAAGATATCAACGAGATCGGCGCTTGCCGTATGTGTCTGTGCGAGGTAAAGGGCGCGCGTTCCTTAGTCGCCGCCTGCGTTTACCCCATCGACCGTGAGGGCACCGAGATCTTCACCAATACCCCCGAGATTCGTCAGAACCGCAAGACTACTCTGGAGCTTCTTCTCTCCAACCACGACAAGAAGTGCCTGTCCTGCCCTCGTTCCGACAACTGCGAGCTGCAGACACTGTGCCTCGAGTACGGCGTAGATGAGACCAAATTCGTCGGCGCTGAGACCCACTATGACGAGGACGTCTCCACTCTGCACCTCGTTCGCAACAACAACAAGTGTATCCTTTGCCGTCGCTGCGTAGCCGCTTGTAAAGAGCAGTATGTCGGCGTTATCGGCGCGAACAACCGCGGTTTCGATACCGAGATCGGCTGCGCGTTCAACAAGGATCTGGCAGAAGTCTCCTGCGTCAGCTGCGGTCAGTGTACCGTCGTATGTCCGACCGGCGCTCTGGTCGAGAAGGACAACACCGCTGAGGTATTCAAGGCTCTGGCTGATCCGACCAAGCACGTTGTTGTCCACACCGCTCCCTCCATCCGCGCGACCTTAGGCGAGTGCTTCGGTATGCCGATCGGCTCCAACGTCACCGGCAAGATGGTCTCCGCGCTCAAGATGCTGGGCTTTGACAAAGTATTTGACACCAACTTCGGCGCTGACCTCACCATTATGGAAGAGGGCACCGAGTTCATCCAGAGAGTCAAGGAAGGCGGCACACTGCCGATGATCACCTCCTGCTCCCCCGGCTGGGTCAAGTTCTGCGAGCACTACTATCCCGACCTTCTCCCCCATCTGTCCTCCTGCAAATCTCCGCAGCAGATGCAGGGCGCTATGATCAAGAGCTATTATGCAGAGAAAGCCGGCATCGATCCTCACGACATCGTTGTCGTATCGGTCATGCCCTGCGTAGCCAAGAAGTTCGAGATCACCCGTGACGATCAAGGTCGCGACGGTATGCAGGACAACGACATCTCCATCTCCACCAGAGAGCTTGCGAAGATGATCAAGACCGCGGGTATCCAGTTCACCGATCTTCCCGATGACGAATTTGATCCGATCATGGGTATCGGTACAGGCGCAGGCACCATCTTCGGCGCGACCGGCGGCGTTATGGAAGCAGCGCTCAGAACCGTTGCTGACGTTCTGACCGGCGAAGATCTCAAGCAGATCGACTACAAAGAAGTTCGCGGTACCGACGGTATCAAGGAAGCGACCTATGATGTCGCCGGCATGACCGTTAAGGTAGCCGTTGCCTCCGGTCTGAAGAACGCTGCTGTCATCCTCGACAAGATCCGCGCAGGTGAAGCTGACTATCAGTTCGTTGAGATCATGTGCTGCCCCGGCGGCTGTGTCAACGGCGGCGGTCAGCCCATCCAGCCCGGTCACGTTCGCAACTTCGTTGACCTCAAGGCTCTGCGTGCGAAGGCGCTGTATGAGGACGACCTCAACCTGCCCTACAGAAAGTCGCATGACAACCCTGAGATCAAGGCGATCTACGACGAGTATCTCGGCGAGCCCGGCTCCCACAAGGCTCATGAATTGCTCCATACCTCCTATGTAGCAAGAAAGAAAAATATTCTGTAATGAATTGCAGCGATTAAGATAGAAACGCCCGAGTGGAGATCCACTCGGGCGTTTTCCTATGCGCGCTGTACTTTTTTCAACCTGTTTTACGTGAATTCGATCAATAGAGAAAATTACCTCTATTTGACCCAAAACTCCCCGACAAACCATCAACAAGATCTATCACATGATCAGCAGGTTCAGATCCTCTTGTTCTTCCGTATATTCATGATCGGGTTGAATCTCCGGCTGTTCCGACCACGGGTTTCTGATCACAGCGCCGTTTGGAGCGATATTCTCGCCATTCGGCAGATGGATATACTCCGGCTTTTGCTCAGGCAGCTCCGACTGATGTTCCGACCCGGCGTCTTCCCCGTTCATATGCCGCGGGATATACGGAACATTCTCACCATCCTCTACCGGCACTCCGGCGATATTCGCACCATCCGCATAAGTTTTATGATCGTTCATACTATCATCTCCCGACAATAGTATGTGACGCTCAACCTAAAACAAGCCCGCCAAAATTTGACAAATAAACTTCCCCGGCGCAAGCACTAAAGTGTCCGCCGGACACTTTACCCTCGCTATGCTCGGGCGGGGTATTAGCCTAAAAGGATAAATCCATCCCTACGGGCTCTTGCGCTGCAAGCAGCGGGGTATTTGACCCTTTTAATCGGTTGAGATTGCCACGGGGCGCATTTCAGATTGTCATTGCGAGGAGGA
>CADAUE010000070.1 GCA_902790985.1 uncultured Ruminococcus sp. | reverse complement strand
AGATGGATTTCTCGGATTTGATGGCGTAGAACTTCTGTACCATCTGGGGCAGACCCCAGGTGCCGAGGGAGGTCAGGATGACGACGCCGATCAGACCGAAGATATCGGGACCGAAGAAGGAGGTGAAAGCGCCCTGCATCTCTGTGCCATCCGCCTGTATCTTAGAGAGCAAGGTGACGGAGGAGCCTAAGCCGCCGTTGATTCTCAGCACCGCCCAGATGACCGCTACGATACCGAAGATCATGATGATACCTTGGATGAAGTCGTTGATCGCAGTTGCCATATAGCCGCCGATGACGACGTAGATGCCGGTCAACACCGCCATCGCGATAACGCAGTAAGCGTAGGGGATGCCGAACGCCATCTCAAAGAGTCTTGACAGACCGTTGTACAGCGAGGCGGTATAGGGGATGAGGAAGATGAAGATGATGATCGCCGCGGCGATCTTCAGCGCCTTGCTGTCATAGCGCTTCATAAAGAAATCGGGCATGGTGGCGGAATCGAGGTGCTGGGTCATGACGCGCGTGCGTCTGCCGAGGACATTCCACGCGAGCAGTGAGCCGATGAAGGCGTTGCCCAGACCGATCCATGTAGAAGCCATACCGAACTTCCAGCCGAACTGTCCCGCGTAGCCTACAAAGATGACCGCAGAAAAGTACGAGGTACCGAACGCGAACGCGGTCAGCCAGGGACCGACGGAACGGTTGCCCAGCACAAAGCCGTTGACGTCTGTGCTCTGCTTCCTGCAGTAAACGCCTACGCCGATCATAACGGCGAAGAAGATGACTAAGAAAGCGATCTTGATAAACATATCCATAGTAATATCTCCTTTGAGTATATAGTAGGGGGAGGATTCTCCCGTGAATTTGATTGACTAAATTTTTAAAAGTCTTTCGGCGTTATCGCAGAGGATCATTTCCTTTTCGGTATCGGAAAGCCCTGTGAGCGATTTGAAGCGTTCGATATACGCCTTCTGATCATTCCATGGGCTGTCGGTCGCGAATAAGATTTTGTCTGCGCCGTGATTGTGTATGACTCTGACGATATCGTCATCACTGACGTCGCTGAAATGTCCGAGACCGCTGAACGAACAGCTGATGTCGATGTAACAGTTTTGACCGACAAGGTGTCTTTCTACCTCGCTCAAGTGTTTACATCCGCCGAGGTGGGCGAAGATGAAGAACGGTTGCTCTCCGGGGACAAGGCTGTTGACAGCGTTCAGCATACGGATACCTCTGTCGGGCGGGCAGTGGATCGTGTCATAGGCGGGATCTTTGCCGGCGTGGGTGATAACGAGCAGTCCGCGCTTTTTGCACTCCGCGACGATACGAACGTAGCGGTCGTCGTCGATGAAGGTCCCGGTATAATCGGGGTGGATCTTAATACCTTTAAAACCGATTTCTTTCAGATAGTTGAGCTTTTCTTCGACAGCGTCGTCATCGGGATGGATGCCGCCGAAGGAGATCAGACGGTCGGGATAATTCTCGTTAAGAGCCTGGGCAAATTTTGTGACACTGTCGAACTGACCTTTTCTGGTCGCGACAGGTAAAACCACGCTTTTGTCGATACCGGCACGCTCCATGCTGTCCAAAAGCCCCTGTAGGGTGCCGTTTGTGTGAGCGTCTACGTCGGGAACAAGATTGAGCGCTTCCATTGTTCGTGCTGCAATTTTGTCGGGATAGACATGGGTATGAAAATCAATGATCATAAATACCTTCCTGTATTAAAAAGTCATTGCGAGGGCTTTTAGCCCGTGGCAATCGCAACCAGAATAAATAGTCATTGCGAGGGGCGCAAAGGAAAAGGTAGAGATTGCCACGTCGGAACTTTGTTCCTCCTCGCAATGACAATCTGAAATGCGCCCCGTGGCAATCTCAACCGATTAAAAAGGTGAAATACCCCCGCCCGTTTCTTGATTGGATAAAGTGTCCGGCGGACACTTTAGTGCTTTCGCCGGGGAAGTTTATTCTTTTGAAGAATTAACTGAATCTTTCTTCAACACAGCTCCATTATTTTAACACTTCAACGTTTTAAAGTCAAGAAGATTTAAAGAATTAAATCATAAAATTTGGATTCATGTTGAAAGTAAACACTTGATATCAAATGAAATGTTAAATTCTTCACGATTTTCTGTTGATTTTTTACGGGTTTATGTTAT
Source organism: uncultured Ruminococcus sp. (assembly GCA_902790985.1). GTDB lineage: Bacteria > Bacillota > Clostridia > Oscillospirales > Acutalibacteraceae > Ruminococcoides. Next base: position 7,310 of record CADAUE010000070.1, on the reverse strand, counting down.
GATAGGAGAGGAATAATAGCATAAATAAGGTATTGAGGTTTCATACCTGTGCATACAAAGGAGAGATCATTATGACAGTAAATTCCAGAAAAGTTGCGATCGTTGGCTGTGGCTTCGTCGGCTCGGCGACCGCCTTCGCGCTCATGCAGAGCGGTTTGTTTTCGGAGATCGTGATGCTTGACGCCGATTTGGCGAAAGCGGAGGGCGAGGCGCTCGATATCTCACATGGTGTTCCTTTCTCGAAGCCCTGTGACATCCACGCGGGCGATTATGACGATATCGCCGACAGCGCGATCATCATCGTTACAGCGGGCGCCGCTCAGAAGCCCGGCGAGACCCGTCTTGATCTAATCAAAAAGAACGTCGGTATCTTCAAGTCGATCATCCCCGAGATCTCGAAACGTAACTTCAAGGGTATTTTGCTGATCGTGGCGAATCCTGTCGATATCTTGACCTACGCGGCAAAACAGCTATCCGGCTTGCCTGATAACCGCGTATTCGGTTCCGGTACTGTTTTAGATACGGCGCGTCTGCGCTTCAACCTCAGCGAGCATCTGGGCGTTGATCCGCGTTCGATCCACGCTTTCATTATCGGCGAGCATGGCGACAGTGAGTTTGCCGCTTGGAGCAGCGCGAATGTTTCCGGTGTTGAGATCAGCAAATTCTGTGAGATGCGCGGTTATTTCCACGATCACGATCTGGCTAAGGAGAATATTGCCGAAGAAGTCAAGAACGCCGCTTACGATATCATTCAGAAGAAACGCGCTACCTACTACGGCGTCGCGATGGCGACCAAGCGTATTTGTGAGGCGATCGTCCGTGACGAGAAGAGCATCCTGCCTGTTTCTACGATCCAGCACGGCAGGTACGGTCTGAACGACGTGGCTCTTTCCATCCCTGTGATCGTCGGTAAGGATGGCGTCGAAAGCGAGATCCCCTTCTCGCTGGATCAGGATGAGCTGACAAGACTGCGCGATTCTGCCGAAACGCTTAAAAAGGTGATCAAATCCTGTGATCTTGATATCTCAGAGGAATAATCCTCTTGACTATTCCTGTACAGCGTAATAAAATAGAATCACAGATTCAAACTATTGGAGGTAATTATGTCTGACTGCATTTTTTGTAAGATAGCCGCCGGTGAGATCCCGTCGAATAAGGTCTATGAGGATGACAAGATCATCGCCATCCATGACCTCAATCCAATGGCTCCGGTACATGTGCTTTTTATCCCGAAGGAACACTACTGCTGCGCAAACGCGATCAACGAGGATAACTGCGCAATCGTCGGTCATATCTTCTCAAAGATCCCGAAGGTCGCCAAGGAGCTCGGTCTTGAGAACGGCTACCGTATCGTCAACAACTGCGGAGAGGACGGCGGTCAGACGGTCATGCATATCCATTTTCACCTTTTGGGCGGTAAAAAGCTTAATGTCGAAATGGCTTGAAGTAAAGTACTTTGGTATAGGATAAGGAAGGGTTTATCATGTCTCGTACATACAAAATGACTATCGCCGGCTGTGAGCGTGAGCTGCCGCTCTGCGAGGTCGACGAACATCTCGATATCGCCGCGTTCATTATGTTCGGCGACGTAGAGATCACCGAAAAATCCGCCGCGGAGCTGTTGAAAAAGGCTCCCGAACACGATATCGTCATCACGGCAGAGGCGAAGGGTATTCCGCTCTGCTATGAGATGGCGCGTCAAGGCTGCGGCGAGTATATCATCGCGCGCAAGGGAGTCAAGGTGTATATGCCCGATCCCATCAGCGTAAATGTCAAATCGATCACGACGCTCAGCCAGCAGACGCTGTATCTCGGCAGTGACGACGCTGAGAAAATGAAAGGTAAGAGAGTTCTTATCGTCGATGACGTTATCTCTACCGGTGAGAGCTTGAGGGCGCTTGACGCGCTGGTACAGAAGGCGGGCGGTAAGATCGTCGGACAGGTCGCCGTGCTCGCGGAAGGCGATGCGGCAGATCGTGATGACATCATCTTCTTGGAAAAGCTACCTGTATTTCCTAAGTAATTGAGGTTTTGAGTATGAAGCGGTTACTGGCACAGATTGGTATCACCTACTTTTCTGTGTTGGTTGCCGCTTTTTATTTGCCGTTTTTATGGGTGTATGTACTCCTCGGAATTGCGCTGATGACGACGGCTGTGTTTTTTATCGTTTCCAAATGGCGTAAAACGATCTTCCTTCCCGCGATGGCGATCGCAGCTGTCATCGCCTGCGCCGTACATATCGGATACACCTATATTGCGGTGATCCCTATAGAGAACTATGCGACAGAGGAAGAGCATTTGATCGAGGCGACGTTGACAGAAGAGCCGCACCGTTCCTACGAAAAGGTGTATTATCAGCTGAAAACAGTGACGATAGACGGCGATAAGGCTGACGGTAAGCTGTTGCTGAAGCTGCCGCGCATGATCGACGTCGAGGTCGATGATATCCTTTCCTTTCGCTCTCAGATCAATGTGACGGAGAATCAATACTTTCGGGCGAAAGGATTTTATATTGTATCGGATTCTTACGATACAGTGGTAACGGCGGTAACTCCCGAGAGCCATTCGCTGTATTATCAAGCGGTGCGAATGAGAAAAAGTATGCGTGAAGCGTTCGATATGTACCTGCCGGAGGACAGCGCGGCTTTGTGTAAGGCGGTGCTGATCGGCGATAAATATGCGCTCGATCTGCCGCTCCGTGAAAACTTCCGCTACGCAGGCTCGTCGTATTTCATCGTCGTTTCCGGTATGCACTTTGCCGTGATCTATCTGATCATCACGAAGCTGTTATCTTTTATACGCTTTCGCGGAGCGAGATTTCTGAGACTCGGTACCTCCTTGATAATCATATTCGGTTATATGGCGATCACCGGATTTCAGCCTTCCGTCTTGCGATCGGGCATCATGATCTCTTTTATCGCACTCGGATATTGCTTGCGCAGACAAACGTACCCACTCAATCATCTGGGACTTGCGGGGTTGATCATGCCTTGTTTTCTGTCGCCGTACGGAGCCGGAGATATCGGCTTGATCCTGTCGTTCTACGCGACGATGTCGATCTTACTGTGGGCTTCTCCGATCACGCGAAAGCTGTGTTACCGGGATGAATACGGTAATATCCCGATGTTCGACTTTGGCAGATGGCTTCGAGGGAGAGGGGAAAGACATAAGAAGAAGGAGAAGGTGCCGTTTGATGCCTTGCTGTTCCGCCATAAGCTGAGGAACGCCGTCTGTTCCTTGATCGCGGTCAGTTTATCGGCAAACATATTAGTGTTTCCGATCACTGTGTTTGTTTTTCACGAATTCTCGGCGGTCACACTGCTTTCTGCCGTCTTGCTGTATCCGGCTATCTATTTGATCCTTTTGCTTTCTTTAGCGGTATGTGTTCTTTATCGTCTTTGGATACTGAAATATGTCGCGATGGCTCTCTCGGTCGTGCTGGATCTTTTGTGTAAGCTTGTGCTGTGGATCGTCGATACTCTTGGGAATCTTCCGTTTGCTCATATCAGGGTCGGATCGGGTTGGTTCTTCCTCTGGTTGGCGCTGACAGTGATATTAGGAGTGATCGTTATCCTGTGTCGCAACCACTATCGCTATCTCAGATTAGCGGCGTTTTGTTCAGCTTTTCTGTTGCTGACAGGGCTGGTGACTCACACCGTTATCGAAACACAGACCTGTGAACTGGAAGTGTACGCCTGTGGGGATGGGCTGTGTATCGGACTGAATTATCAAGGTGACCTCTATCTTTTCAGCATGGACGCGAAGATGAAGTATGTGTATAGGATCACGGACGACCTGTCTTATCGATACGGAAAGGCGCAAGCGGCTTTATGCCTAAAAGAGAAGGATCTGAGAACATATCAATTGTATCGTAATGATGAGTTTGCAATTTCCGACTATTTGCTGTATGATAGTAGCGGAACTGTCGGCGATGACGATAATGTGATACGTTTCGGCGATGACAGCGTTTTCGCACTTGATGATGATCTGACGCTGAGCGTCGGCATGGCGGATCAAACCCCTGTGCCGATGATCAATGTGAACGGAAAGAGGATCGTTATCTTGTCGAAGAAGGTGTCAGTTGATGATCTGCCTAAGGAGTATCGCTCCGCCGATGTGATCGTTTTATCAAAGGCTTTGGCTGATCATGAAAAGCTGAGGTGTGGCAGTCTGATCATCAGCAATAGCGATGACAGCGCTATCGCCACAGCCAAGATCATGCAGGACTGTTACAACGAAGTATATATTACCGGTGAAGAGAATGTCACCTATCCGTTGAGGTGAGTTATGTACAGTGAAAGTGAACTGAAAAAGCATTTGAGCGGAGGGCATTTCAAAAATGTCTATCTTTGCTTCGGTGAAGAAAAAATGCTCGTCAAGCGATCCGCGGAGCTGATCGAGAAGAAGGTTTCCGGCGGAGAGATGAACGAGTTTAATTACCATGTCTTTGACAACGATTCGGATATATCCGAGATTTCGGTCAGCGCGGATATCATCCCGTTTATGAGCGAGTGGAATCTCCTTAGGATCAATGACTTGGATATCGACAAGCTGAGCAAGAGCGATTTTGAGGCATTGATGAAGATTATCAAGGATCTTCCTGATACCACGGTCATGATTATGGCGATGCCGACGCTGGAAGTCACCGCAAAGTCCGCAAAATCGCAGATGAAGAAGTTGGTCAACTATGTTGATAAAAACGGCGTATGTATGGAGCTCGGACACAGAAGCGGCTTGGCTCTTGAACGCGATATGTGCAAGTGGGCAAAGGCGGGCGGCTGTACGATGAGTGAGCTGACCGCGCATAAGCTGATCCAAACGGCAGGTGAGGATCTGAACCGTTTGAATGCCGAAATGAAAAAGCTGACAGCTTACGCGGACGGCAAAGAGATTACGCCCGAAATGATAGAGCTGCTCGTCAGTAAGACCGCCGAAGCGAGCGTCTATGATCTTTTCGGCTGGATCGTCGAGGGTAATATCAATAAGGCGCTTTCCGCGATATCGGCGCTTTTTTATCAGCAGGTCAGCGGCGTTTATATCTGTACGGTGCTGTCGGGCGCGTACCTTGACGCCTACCGTGTACGAACAGGCGGCGACGCCGGTAAACCCAACGCGGTGATCGCCGAGGACTTCGGCTACAAAAACCGCGCTTGGGTACTGGGTAAGATTGCAAAACAGATTCGCGGGGTGACGACATCCGCGCTTCGCCGCAGTATCGACAAACTTTTAGAGGTGCAGACACGTATGGTGACCGAGGTCGTCGACGAACGGATCGAGATCGAGCGGCTTGTTTGTCAGCTCACACTCTACGCGGAGGATCGTTCCGATGACTGAAAAGCTCGAGCTGAGAGAGACCGTGATCGTCGAGGGTCGGTATGATAAGATCAAGCTCAGCGAATGTATCGCGAGTCCTATCATCGAAACCGGCGGCTTTCGCGTTTTCAAGGATAAAGAAAAACAGCATTTGATCCGCGCGATCGCCGAGAGACGCGGTATCCTCATCATGACGGACGTCGATTCCGCCGGCTTTGTGATCCGTAACTTCCTCAGAGGTATCGTTCCCGAGGATCGGATCTACCACGCTTATATCCCGACGGTCGAGGGAAAAGAGAAGCGAAAGGCAGAGTCGTCCAAAGAGGGGATCCTCGGCGTAGAGGGGATCGAACGCGACGCGCTGATCGAATCTATCCGCAATAGCGGCGCGCATATTGTTTCTGTAGGAAAGGGGCTTGCGCCTCCCGAAGATACGGATTCGGAAGTTAAGATCGTACAGTCAGAGATCACCAAAGCCGATTTTTTTGATTACGGCTTGACGGGTTCCGAGAACTCTGCCGCGTACAGGGAAGCGGTGTTAAGATCCTTAGGCTTGCCGAAATATCTGACGACCAACGCGATGATATCCGCGCTCAACTGCCTGTTCACGAAGGATGAATTTGAGCAATACCTTTCACGATTATAAATTGTCATTGCGAGGAGGAACAAGGTTCCGACGTGGCAATCTCAACCGAATAAAAAATAAAGGCTGTTCGTGATGAACAGCCTTTCGTGTTTCATATCTTATTCTGCGTCTTCCCAGTTGTGCCATACGTTCTGGATATCGTCGTTATCCTCAAACATATCGAGCATTTTTTGCATCTGCACCTGTACGTCGGGATCGTCGATCTTAGTGTAGGTGGAGGGAACCTGCTCGACCTCTGCGGAGGCGAACTCATAGCCCTGCGCCGCCAGATCATCTCTGACCGCGCTGAGATCCTCGGGCTCTGTGTAGATGGTGAAGATATCTTCATCCGCTTCAAAATCGGAGGCGCCTGCTTCCAAAGCAGCTTCCATGACGGTGTCCTCGTCCTTCTCGAGATCTTCGCGTTCGATGATCAGAACGCCCTTTTTCTCAAACATGAAGCCGACACAGCCGGGCGTGCCCATGTTGCCGCCGAATTTGTCAAAGTAATGTCTGACTTCGCCTGCGGTACGGTTGCGGTTGTCGGTCAGCGCTTCTACGATAACGGCAACGCCGCAGGGACCGTAGCCTTCGTAGGTGACGGCCTCATAGTCGGTCGCCTCGCCACCCTGTGCCTTTTTGATGATACGGTCGATGTTATCGTTCGGAACGTTAGCGGCTTTCGCCTTGGCGATACAATCTCTGAGCTTTGAATTGACGCTGGGGTCAGCGCTGCCGCCGTCGCGGATCGCGACCATCAGCTCTCTGCCGATCTTGGTAAAGACCTTCGCGCGCGCCGCGTCATTTTTACCTTTTTTCTGTTTAATGGTACTCCATTTATTATGTCCTGACATGGTTTATCATCCCTTTTTCAGTTATTTAACCTATTTAATATAGCACAAAATACAGATAATGCAAATAATGGTTACAATATTGTAATAAATCCCTTGCGGATCGTAGTGCTTAGTGGTATGATAGATAAAAAAGGGGGATGCTTATGGTAATGTCAATGACCGGCTTCGGCAGAGCCGAGCTTTCGGTCGGTAATCGCGACATCATCGTGGAGATCAAAAGCGTGAATCACCGCTATTTTGAGTTTTCGTGCAGAACAAGCAGGGGTTACAGCTTTTTAGAGGATAAGCTAAAAAAATATGTCAACGAACGTGTCAGTCGCGGCAAGGTGGATATGTATGTGTCTGTCACCGAGAACGACGATACCTCTGTTGAGGTCGAGCTGAACAAGCCGCTCGCGTCGGGTTATATCAACGCGATGCGTACACTTGTTGATGAATACGGCGTCAAGGATGATATCTCGGTATCGGTTCTGTCCAGATTCAACGATATTTTTCAGATCACCAGACCGCCCGCTGAT
>CADAUE010000069.1 GCA_902790985.1 uncultured Ruminococcus sp. | reverse complement strand
TTTAGCACATTAGCGCGCTACTGTGAAATTTGAGTAATTTTTTGATATTGATGCCGTAGGATGTGATAATTTTACTTTTTTTCTTTGATATCGGCAAAAAATAGATTGAAATTTTTGGATTTTGTATTATAATATTTAATGTATTATTATGGATTAGTATGGGAAAATTATAACAGTTATCCGGTGCTTTGCCGGAATGACAGGAAAGGATGTGTTGCAAATGCAGACTTCGGTTCTCGAACGTCTGGACGCCGTTGCCGCGCGTTACGCGGACAAGGTGATGTTTAAAGACCCCGAGCACAGCCTGACCTTCGGTCAGTTCGACGCGCTCACAAAATCGATCGGTACTTATCTTGCCGGTTTGACTTCTCCCGGTGATCCGGTAGCGGTCATGTCGGGCAGACACGTCGATACCCCGGCGTGCTTCCTCGGCGCGGTAAGAGCAGGCTGCTTCTATGCGCCGATGGACGGCGATATGCCCCGGACAAGATTGAATCAGATCTTGTCTGTCATCAAAGCGCCGTATATGCTGGTCGATAAGGCTCATCTCGAGCAGGCGAAGGCGCTCGAGTATGACGGCAAGATCATCGTGATGGAAGACATCATGGATACTCCTGCCGACGAAGAGATCCTCGCTCAGCGTGCCGCGACTCTGACCTGTACCTCGCCGCTGTATGTCATCTTCACCTCCGGCTCGACCGGTAAGCCTAAGGGCGTTATCACCTCTCACCTCTCGCTGATGACCTATATCGACAGCGTGTGCAAGGTTCTCGATATCAACGATTCCGATATCATGGGCAACCAGAGCCCGCTCGATTATATCGCGGCTGTCCGCGACATCTATTTCCCGATCAGCAAGGGCGCTTCGACCTTTATCATCCCTAAGAACGAGTTTGCTGTTCCGACAGCCCTCTTCGGTACGCTGAACCGCGAGAAGATCACCGCGCTTTGCTGGAGCGTTGCAGGCGTTGAGCTGCCCGCGAAGCTGGGCGCGTTCGCCGAAAGCAAGCCCGAGTATCTCAAGAAGCTCTGCTTCTCCGGCTCGGTCATGCCCTGCAAATACCTCAAGATCTGGCAGGAGCATCTGCCGGACGTTTTGTACGTCAACCAGTACGGCCCGACCGAGGCGACCGCTTCCTGCACCTACTATGTGGTCAAGGATAAGGTGGATGACGATACCGTTCTGCCCATCGGTAAGCCGTATGACAACTATAAGATCATGCTGCTCAACGACGATAACACCCCCACAAAGCCGGGTGAGATCGGTCAGATCTGCGTCAGCGGTCCGATCCTCGCGCTGGGTTACTACGGCAACAAGGAGGTCACCGACGCTTCTTTCATCCAGAATCCGCTGAACGACAATTATCGCGAGCTGATCTACAAGACCGGCGACCTCGGCAGATGGGCTGAGGACGGCAACTTGATGTTCCACGGCCGTATGGACAGACAGATCAAGCACCTCGGTCACCGTATCGAGCTGGGCGAGATCGAAGAAACTGCCCGTAAGGCAGGCGGCATCAAGGATTGCTGCGCGCTGTATCATAAGGAAAAAGCGACACTCTACCTCTTCTACACCGGCGAGGCAACCAGCAGGGATATCGTGCTCTACTTCAGAGCCAACATGCCCGCTTTCATGGTTCCGAGAAAGCTGATCAACCTCGAAGAAATGCCGACTCTGCCTAACGGCAAGACCGATATGCAGACCTTGAAGGGTTATTTTAAGTAATACATTATGTTTTGCTTCGCACAACGCGGAGAAGATCAGTGATACCTAAGGCTGCCGTCTTAAAGCGGATTCGGCGGGTATCACCGCGATCACCCCTATGGGGACAAATCAGTCATCTTTCATAAGAAATACATATAGAAAAGGAGAAAAACATCATGGATGAATTAATGGAAATCTTACAGGAACTCAGACCCGACGTTGACTTTGAGAACGAGACCGCTCTCATCACCAACGGTATTCTCGATTCCTTCGACATCGTTGCGCTCGTCGGCGAGCTGAACGACGCGTTCGACATCGAGATCAAGCCCAACAACCTCGTTCCCGAGAACTTCAACTCCGCTAAGGCGATGATGGCTCTCATCGAGAAGCTCCAGGACGAATAATAGGGTTCTGAAAAAACAAATTCGTTTTTCTCCGACAATCTGACCGCGTCGGAGAAAGCCGCCGCACCCGCATCGACGGGTGCGGCGGGCAACAACGAAAGGAAGTATTGTATGAATCACAACAAATTACGGGAGTTGCTGCCCGAGGTAGGGACCCCCTCATATATTTTTGACCTTGATGAGTTTGCCAAGCGTGCAGCTTTGGTAAAGAAATACTTCGGCGAGACGATCGGTCTGTGCTTTTCCATCAAGGCGAATCCGTTTGTGCTGGGCAGACTGCCCGAGACCTTTGACAAGATCGAGGTCTGCTCGCCCGGCGAGCTGACGGTTTGTGAGCGCACCGGCGCTGATATGAGCACCGTCATCTTCTCCGGCGTCAACAAGGGTTACGCGGATGTGGAACGCGCGGCTGACGACAACGTCGGCACGTTCACCGCAGAGAGCCCGCTGCACCTCGAGCTGATCAACGACGCGGGCGTTCGCAGAGGAAAGGTTTTCCCCCTGCTGCTGCGCGTTACCGATATCAAAGGCGGCAGCCAGTTCGGTATGAACGAGGAATGTACTCTCGACATCATCAAGCGTCGTGACGAGTACAAGGGCGTGAAGATCGTCGGTCTGCATTACTTCACCGGTACGGCAAAGCGCAAGGCGAAGCCGATCGAGAGGGAATGTGACTATCTGATGGATCTTGTCGCGCGTATCAAGAATGATCTCGGATTCACCGTCGAGCGTATCGAGTACGGTACGGGTCTTGCGGTCGATTACTTCTCCGATAATGCCGACGCGGAGGAAGAGGAGCGTCTGGCTTCGATCTCCGGAAAGCTTCAGGAGCTTGCAAAGGTCGCCGAGCTGACCGTAGAGATGGGTCGTTTCTTCGCGGCTCCCTGCGGTTACTACCTCACCAAGGTCGTCGATACCAAAACGAACTTTGATATCAACTACGCGATCGTGGACGGCGGCATGAACCAAGTGAAATATAACGGTCAGCTGCAGGGTATGCAGATCCCCGAGATCCTGCATATGACCGACAGAGAAACGCAGGGTGAGGAAAAGCCCTGGACGCTGTGCGGTTCGATCTGTACGACTGCCGATATCCTCGCGCGCAACGCGATGTTCACCGATCTTCAGGTCGGGGATATCCTCGTGTTCTGCCGCACGGGCGCTTACTCCTGTATGGAGGGTATCTCCACCTTCCTCAGCCGCGAGCTGCCTGTGATCGCCGAATACAGCGAAAAAGAGGGTCTGCGCATCCTGCGCAAGATGCTCTACTCCGACGAGCTTAATACGCCGCACAGATAAAATGCTTTGACGTTTTGACGTCAGAGGGCGATATCTTTGCAAATACTGATACATAAAGGATAATTATGACATATACATCGATCAATTTTCTTTTCTTTGTGTTGGCGACAGCGCTGATCTACTTTATCCTGCCGTGGAAAAAGTTCCGTTGGGTCGTACTGTTGATCGCAAGCGGAATCTTCTACTGCCTCGCTAGCTACAAGTACGCCGTGTTCATCCTGTTCACGGCGCTGAGTACACTGTTGATAGGTCTATGGCTGGATGACGTTAACAGAAAGGGCAAGACCCTTTTAAAAACGAAAAAGGGCGAATGGGACAGAGAACAAAAGAAAGCCTTCAAGAATAAGCAGAAGGTCAAGAAGCGCTGGATCATGGCGTTCTGTCTGATCCTCAACTTCGGTATCCTCGCGTTTTTGAAGTACTACAACTTCTTTGCGGGCTCGCTGAACGATATCCTCGGCTCGTTCGGTGTGGATTTCTCCGCGCCGACCTTGAAGCTCTTCCTGCCGCTGGGTATCTCGTTCTATACCTTCCAGAGCATGGGCTACATCGTGGACGTCTACCGCGAGAAGGTCAAGCCGCAGACGAACCCCTTCAAGTTCCTGCTGTTCGTTTCCTTCTTCCCGCAGATCATCCAAGGTCCGATCAGCAACTATCAGCAGCTCTCTACCCAGCTCTTTGAAGGTCATGACTTTGACTTCACGCGCTTTAAGCACGGCGCGGAGCTGATCATCTGGGGCTTTTTCAAGAAGCTGGTCATCGCCGACAGAGCGGTCATCGCGATCAATACCGTTACCGCGACCTATCAGGGATATAACAAGTATTCCGGCACGACGCTGACCTTTACGATCCTGCTCTATGCCTTCCAGCTGTATGCAGACTTCTCGGGCGGTATCGATATCTCCCGCGGCGTCGCGCAGCTATTCGGCATCGATATGATCGACAACTTCAAGCGTCCGTACTTCTCGAAGAGTATCAACGAGTACTGGCGCAGATGGCATATCTCGCTGGGCGCCTGGATGAAGGATTACATCTTCAACCCGCTGGCGATCTCGACGCCGTTCCTCAACGCAAGCAAGAAGATGAGAGGTACCAAGTTCGGCAAGACCGCCGCCGGCGCGCATATCGCCAAGGTGCTGCCTACCGCCTTTGCCTCGCTGATCGTCTTTCTGGTCGTCGGCGTCTGGCACGGCGCCAGCTACAAATATGTCGCCTTCGGTCTGTGGAACGGTGTGATCATCATGCTCTCCACCTTGATGCAGCCGCTGTTTGACGGCGTGACCGACAAGCTGCATATCAACCGTAAGAATTTCTTCTTCCGTCTGTTCCAGATGGTGCGTACCTTCATCGTGGTACTGGTCGGCTATGTCTTTGACGTAGCGCCCTCTTTCAAGCAGGGCATGATGACCATCGGCCGCTTCTTTACCGATCAGAGCATCGTGCGCGCCAAGGACGAGTTCATGAAGCTCGGCTTGAACTGGAAGGACTATGTCCTCCTGGCGGTGTGTATCATCGTCGTATGGGTCGTCAGTCTGGTTCAGGAAAGACATTCGGACACCAATATCCGTCAGCTGCTGGACGAAAAGCCGTTTATCCTGCGCTTTATCCTGTTCTTCGCCTGTGTGATGGCGATCATCGTGTTCGGTATCTACGGCTCCGGCTACGCGGCGTCCGACTTTGTCTACATGCAGTTCTAGCGGATAAAGTTTTTCCGACGATTCAATATGAGGCGTAAATTATGAAAAAGAAACTATATATCACGCGGGCGATCAAGCTCATCGCTTTCGGTCTCGCCGTGGTTTTATCTACAGCTTTGCTTCAGTCGTTTATTCTGAAGCGTATCGATAACAATACCATGCGTATGGAAGCCTTCTACCTGGAGAAGAAGGAGTCGCTCGATGCGGTGCTGATCGGCGCCAGCGATGTGTATGCCGGTTACTCCGCCGCGTATGCCTACGAGAATTACGGTATCACCAGCTATCCGTACGCGAGTCAGGCGTCACCCGCGAGCATCGTTCTTCCTCAGCTCAAGGAGGTACTCAAGTACCAGAATCCGAAGATGATCATCATCGAGATCAACGCTTTCCTGTACAAGGATAATGAGATCCCGAATGAGGCGAGCACGCGTATGTTTGCGGATAATGTTCCCATGGACGAAATCTGGAGAGACTTCCTCAAGGACTCGATCCCTGAGGATAAGCAGATCGAATACTATCTGCCGATCATCAAGTACCACAGCTCGTGGACGGATTATCTGTGGAAGATCAAGTATCTGACGGCGGAGATCAATCTGAAAAACCAGGGCTACTCGCTGTTCCGCGGCTACAAGACCGTCGCCAACGAGTTCCATCCGACTGTCAAGACCTATAACGATACTCTGCCGGATGACAACGGCAAGCTCCCGCTGGGCGCTTGCTCGGAGCGTTATCTGCGCCAGACGCTGCAGTATCTCAAGGATAACGATATCAAGAACGTCGTGTTCATGCGCTTCCCGCATATCGTTCGCGCACAGGCGTATAACCGCTTCAAGCGTACTAACGTTGCCGCTGACATCATCGCCGAATACGGTTATGATTTCATCAATCTCGAACGTTACAGTAACGATGTGGGTATCGACGTCAACGCCGATTTCTACAACTGGGATCACTTGAACATCTACGGTTCCGAGAAGCTGACAGACTATGTCTGCCGCACCATGATCAACAAATACGGTCTGACCAAGGCGGAGCTGACGGATAAGCAGAAGGCTGACTGGGAGGATTCTGTCAACTACTACCACATGATCTATAACTACAGTCAGGAGATGATCAGCCGCCGTTTGAAGCTGGGTAAGACCGGTGACAGCGGTACGACCGTATCGGAGGATGATAAGAGTATCGATACGATCAAGAAGTACGCGCGCAATCATCCCGATAAGGGCAAGTATACCGTTAAGCTCGATGATTGAGCGGTAAACTGAATAGATAGAATGAAGGGCTGTCGCGATTGCGGCAGCCTTTTTGCTTTACAGCACCAATACACAGGAGATGGCTGCGCGGAAATCGCTGCCGAAGGCGCGGTTTTCTTGTGCAGGATAAGGCAGGATGAACATTTTCGGTATCTTTGCAGCGTGAGATCCGCTATGTCCGGCAAGTTCCTCAGCCAATACAGCGGTTCGCCTATATGACGGGCATGAAGGAAATCGGTGAATTCTGCGCAAGTGCAGTTGAGATTGAAAGATTTTGATTGATGTGGAAAACTGATGATATTTTGACCAAAACAAAAAGGTTACAACCAAAAAATATTTATGATAAAAATGTTACTTTTCCCTTGATTTTATATACTGCATAGGGTATAATGGTTGTGATGGTGGCATTTAGTGTCATTTTGTGACATGATGCTGCCTGATCTAACGAAAAGGGAGGCGGCAAAATGTTCTTAGGTACAAGCGATCACAATCTGGACAGCAAGGGCAGAGTCATTTTGCCGACCGATTTCAGAGAACAGCTCGGTGAGAGCTTTTATGTGACGATGGGCTTCAACCGCTGTGTCCAGGCGATGAGTGTCGAACAGTTCGACCGTCTCAGAGAGCAGATCAGACAGTTGCCCGCGGATAAAGCGCTGTCGCTGCAATATCTGCTGATCTCACCCGCTAAACCGGTTTCGCCCAACGCGCAGGGCAGGGTCGTCATTCCCCAAAAACTGCGTGAGGACGCCGGACTGAGCGGCGAGGTCACGATCGTCGGTATGGACACCCGCGTCGAGATCTGGGATAAGGATTCCTTCGCCGCGTTCATGGAGGAGCAGAAACAGGCTTCGGTCAAAGAAGCGCTCGAACTGCTGAGATTATAAATCGTCATCGCGAGGGGCTTTAGCCCGGCGGCGATCTCAACCGATAAAAAATAAGCGCCATCTATGTAGGACATATGGAACGGCGGTTACTTGGGAGGTTGATGAAACAGATGGAGTTCAAACATGTCACGGTGCTTTTGAAAGAAGCTGTCGACGGGCTGGATATCAAACCCGACGGCGTTTATGTCGACGGTACTGCCGGCGGCGGCGGTCACTCCGCTGAGATCCTCTCGCGGCTTGAAAACGGCACGCTGTACAGTATCGATCAAGATCCGGACGCGATCGTGACGGTGACAGAGAGATTCAAGGATGACAGTCGTTCTCATATCGTCAAAGGCAACTTCGGCGAGATGAAGGCGCTGATGAACGGACTGGGCGTTGACAAGGTCGACGGCGTTTTGCTCGATATCGGCGTATCATCCCATCAGCTCGACGAGCGTAGCAGAGGGTTCTCCTATCATGAGGACGCTCCGTTGGATATGCGCATGAGCCAAAGCGGTGAGACCGCCGCGGATTTGGTGAATACCCTGGAGGTGGGGGAGCTGAGCAGGATCCTTTCGCTGTACGGCGAGGAGAAGTATGCTTACTCGATCGCCAAAGGTATCGTTCGATATCGCGAAAGCAAGCCGATCGAAACGACACTGGAGCTTGCCGAGATCGTCAAGGAGAATGTGCCGCAGAAGGTGCGTCGCGACGGTCACCCCGCAAGAAAGACCTTTCAGGCGATCCGTATCGCGGTGAACCATGAGCTGGATGTGCTGGAGAGCGGCTTGCAGGACGCGTTCGACCTGCTGAATAAAGGCGGCAGGCTGAGTGTCATCACCTTCCACTCGCTGGAGGACCGCATCGTTAAGCAGTTTATGCGCGATAAGGCGCAGGGCTGCACCTGTCCGAAGGACTTTCCGGTATGTGTTTGCGGTAAAAAACCGCAGGTGAGGATCGTTACGCGCAAGCCGATCTTGCCCTCAGACGGGGAATTGGAACAGAATCCGAGGGCGCGTTCCGCAAAGCTTAGGGTGTGCGAAAAGCTGTAATTTTCTATCGCAGAAAAAACACGCGCGATTCTTTGAAAAACAGAGGTTTTTCACACTGATATAAGGGCATATTTGTATAGTTTTACTATGGACATCAGCGCCGGTATATAGTAAAATGATAACAAGATTGTAATAATTATTCTCCACAAGAAATTGTGATATAATCTGAGATCTTCCACATTATCGTGTGGTGATTGGGATAGATCTCCTCAAGATCCTGTAACTTTGATTACAGAATGATTACAGAAACCTACTTTTTTAGATAAACAGAAAAACAGAAACCAAAGTGCTTGGATGCACGCTTTCACCGAGACAGAACAGAGGTGCAGCATGGCTTACTATTCCCGCAGTAACCTTGCTTATGATTTCACCCTCTTTGAGGAGGAGAATCGCTCACGCGGTACATCCGCGCGTATGCGCAGCAAAAGCAAGGACGAGTCCGTTGATCCGGACGATATACAATTGAACAGTGATGAGGAACGCACATCGGGCAGACGCTCCGAAAAGAGCGTCAAGCGCGTCAAAAGACGCAAGTCGAACTTCTTCCGCATCGCGCTGGGCGTGGTGTTCGGTATCGCGATCGCGTTCGTTGTCGTTTCTATCATCCACGGTCAGGTACAGCTGACCGAGCTGAACCAGGAGATCGCAGACGCAAAGGCGACGCTCGCAGAACAGCAGAGCGTTTATACGCAGCTTGAGATGAAGGTGGATTCTTCCATCTCCACCACAGTCGTTGAGGATTACGCCAAAAGCAAGCTGAATATGAGCAAGGCGGCTAACTCCCAGAAGGAGTACGTCAACCTCTCCGACGGCGATAAGGCGGAGGTCAGCCTCAGCCCCGATAAGAACATTTTTGAGTCTATCGCGGAGGCGATTTCTTCCCTATGGTCATGATTGGTATATATTTTTACACGATTGAATAGAATGCAGATGAGGTAAGAGTTGAGATTTATCTTAACTCTTATTCGTGCTTTATAGATAATAGAAAAAAGATAATCAATAACGGCTGGCGGCGGCTCTTTCCGCACCAATCGATGTGTGAAGGCGGAATATTTTGTTTAGAAATCACAAAGCCGCAGGCTTTCCTTTCGTTGTTATCTGTTCTCTGTTATCTGTTCATACTAATCCTTAATAAAAAGATTTAATCAGATATTAGGGATAAATTTTGCAGAGCACGGCGGGCGACGCAGGCAGGCTGGCGCCTGTCAAGGAGC
>CADAUE010000068.1 GCA_902790985.1 uncultured Ruminococcus sp. | reverse complement strand
GACGTGCAATCCCGGCGTCGTGAACCTCCACAAGATGGCAAGCGCGCTGAACATGACCCTCGCTGAGTTCCTCGACTTCAAGGAGCTGAACGACTTTTCATTTGAGGATAACGAAGAATAATCAGAGGACAAGAGTATCTTTTATGCAGAATACCGCATGGACAGGCTGACAGGCTTATCCATGCGGTTTTGTCATTTTGCTGTTCAATTTGGCAATTCTTCACGGCTGACGTCAATCGGCTCCATTGTTAGGTAATCGGGTGCGGGGATAAAAACGTCATTAGGCTGTATATCCGCATCGGCGGGGACGAGCTTCTCTTCCGCTTTGGCGAGGACGATGCCGATGTCCGCGACGACCAGCCTCTTCATATATCGGGCGGCGTTCGGTGATACCAGACCGCGTTTGACGTAGCCGACCGTGACCGTGATATCCGACTGTACAGCAGTTTCCGCCTCACCTGTATCGCCATTCATTCCGCTGTTGATATCCACGCTGACGACCTCGGCTTTACTGCTGTTGATCTCCTGCACCGCGCTCAACCAAGGCTCGCGTAAGGTGCCCCGAAAACCTGTACCGAGCAGACAATCGACGATGACGTCGGCATCGGCAAACGCTCCGCTCGCATACGCTTCACAGGGTACGCCGAGCGACTCAGCCCATTTTGCATAGAACCCACTGTCGTCGGTCAGCTTCTCGCTGAGCTTGACGATACGGCATGTATAGTTGTTGCGCTTTAAGATACACGCCAGCGCGTAACCGTCGCCGCCGTTGTTGCCTCCGCCGACTGCGATCACGATCTCACCGTGCCAGTTCACCGCGCGGTAAACGCCCATCGCGGCGCGGTACATCAGCGTGTGCCCCGACACAACATTCTCAATGGTCATGCGGTCGCTCTCGCGCATATTCTCGACCGAAATACAATCCAAAGTTTTCATCGTTTTTCCCTCTTTATCTTGCTGAACATCCGAACAGCCGCGTGATAATAAACTTCCTCGGCGTTTGTCATCGCTTCCTCAACGCTCGTGTTTTCGTCAACAAGCGAATACAGTGAGGTAACGCCGCAGTCATAGAGCAGCTCCGCGCCGTCGCCGAGCGATCCGCACAAGCCGTATGCGGGGATTCCTCTCGCCTTTGCGCAGAGAGCAACGCCTTGCATCACCTTGCCGCAGACGGACTGCGAATCCGCTCTGCCCTCCCCTGTCACGACCAAATCGGCGCCGTCGAGCAGATCATCAAAGCCGATTAGATCAAGCACCGTTTCGATGCCCGACTGCATGGTCGCGTGCAGAAAGACATTCAGCGCCGCGCCTAATCCTCCTGCCGCGCCCGCGCCTTCGATCATATCGCAGTCAATGCCGAACTGCCTGCGGATCACATTGCGGTAGTTCTGCATACCGTTTTCGAGCAGCTCCAGTGTTTCGGGAGTTGCTCCTTTTTGTTTAGCGAAGGTGTAGGTCGCGCCGTTCTCCCCGCAAAGCGGATTCTTCACATCGCAGAGAACGGTGAGGGACGTGTCAGATAATCGGCTGTCCAAATGCGCAAGATCAATGGTTGAAACCTCGGCTAGATCCTTTCCGCAACCGCTCAGCTCGTTGCCGTCCTTATCGAGAAATCTCGCACCGAGAGCACGCAGACAGCCCATACCGCCGTCGTTGGTCGCCGAGCCGCCGATCGCGATATACAGCTCCCGACAGCCGCGGTCGAGCGCGTCGAGGATCAGTTCTCCTGTACCGTAAGTAGTTGTATTCAAAGGATCGCGCAGCGCTTCGGGGACAAGCGTCAAGCCCGACGCCGCCGCCATTTCGATGACGGCTTTGCCTCCTGCGATGCCGTAGCTCGCCTGTATGCAGTTCATCAAGGGATCATGGACGGTTGCGATGACTTTTTCGCCTTTCAGCGCATCGATCAATGCGTCAACTGTCCCCTCTCCGCCGTCCGCTATCGGCACGCCGATGCACTCGCACACGCCGAACACTTTCCGCGCGGCCCTCGTCAACAGATCCGACGTCCTCTTGCTCGACAGGCTCCCTTTGAAGCTGTCCGAGGCAAATATCAGTTTCATACCACCACCGCCATCGCTTTGTAGTTTCATCTATTATACCACGCACAAAAGCCCTTAGCAACAAGTCAAAAACGCAGACCGCATCCACTCCGGACACGGTCTGCGTTTCTCTTATCTGTATTATGCCACACAATTCGCGAGCTGTCTGAGTTCTCCCTTGACCATGTCGTAGCCGATGATCTTATCAAATGCACTCATACGATACCTCCCTATTGTTGATACTATAAAAATACCACATCGCATAGGGCAAAAACCGAACACGGGGATTTGTCGATACAAAAACAGAACAGTGGGTAGCAAGCCTTTTTTACCTTGTCCGACGAAGTTCTTCACTTGTTCTTCTCAGTTTATGATTCTATCAGATATATTTCGCTGCAATCGTCAGAGATATTATGCTCCATGCCATACGACCATAGGAAGATATCAAGATCCTTAAGGGACAAAGTGATGTCATTTTTTTGTAAGTACCTTCTGAAGCCGTTATACACAGCGTAGTAAATCTGATAATTATTCAGCATACTGTGAGAAAGTTTCTTGCTTCTGATGGCTTTCGGATACTCAATGAATCTCTGAAAATCTTCGTTCTCTTTATTGTCATTAACAATATGATATAGAACACCTTTTGTATAGCTGTCTACGATCGGATACAAAGTGGGCTGATGCCATGCACAATACTTTGAGGCAAATGAATACATACTGTTTGTGTGGTTAACAATGCCGTTTTTGGTAATAACGCGAAACTGCAAAAAGTCTGTATTGCCTTGATGAGCAAAAAGGTCACTGTGGTGATACGCTATATCATGGATTAGATCAAAGTTAGGCTCTTTTGTCGGCTGTCCATCTTTCATAGGGACGATCCGGTTGTCAATATCCAAGCTGCAAAGATATCGCGCGATTGCCACCAAATGAATATTATTGAGTGTTGTTCTGTAAAATGCGTTCAACAGAGTAACCTTAGTCAATACTGTTTTTAGATTCGTATTCTTTTTATATTCCTCATTGTTTAGACAGTATTCTTCCAATATATCTTCTGCGATTTTGTTATCCGTTTCTCCTCCGTGCTTCACCAAATTGCGCTCGTATGGTCTGGTGTAGATTTCTTTATCCGATTCTGTTGTTAGGTTGAAATAAGGAGTTGGATCATCATAAAACTGTTTTACGTAGCCGTCCTCCTTAAGCCGTCTAATTATGTCCATTATATCACATAGTTTTACTGATTTTTCACTACTCATTGATACTCACCTTTCTTTTTCCTGATATTTCTCCAGCCCTGCACTCAGATTATGTATCATCCGCTCCCTGAGCGAAACGGGCTTGATAATCTCTATGTATGGTGTGTACGCTTTGGCGAACTGCTCCATCGCGAGCTCGTTCACGTCGGCGGTGACGGTGATCTGTTGATCGCTCTCGTCGCTGAACTTGACGTCCTTACCGAACACGTCGATGATGTCGCTGAGCATGAATTTTTCGGCTCGGAATACGGCGCGGATATTCTCGCCCGCGAACATATAGATATGCTTTTCCATGTACGCATTCAGGTCGAGCTGATTGCCGTCGGAGCCGATCAGCGTATTGAACGCGCGGCGCTTGTGGGGCAATATCTCCATATCCGTCATGCGGTCGACGCGGTAGTTGCTCACCGTGTCGTATTTGACGTTGTTGCAGATCAGGTAGTACTTGCCCTCCTTCGCGACCAGCTGATAGGGGTTGATCTCATACTCGCGCACGGTGCCGTCGCTGTGGCGGCGCTTGTGGAGCTTCTTATCCGAGCGGTATTCGAGGTACCGGAACTTCACCCTGCGGCTCTTCGTGATCGCCTCGTCGAGCAGCTCGATATTATAGAACAGCTGCTTGTTGTCGGTCTTGTCCTCCGGCATACGGGCGATGTGCTTGACGCGCGACTTGAAGTAGATATTGGAGAGGGACGAGAGCTTCTCGACCAGCTGCTTGTCCTGCTTGTACGGAATGTGGTTCGAGAACAGGACGCTGTCGATAAGCAGACGCAGCTCGCTGTCGGTGAACTCGCGCTCGAGGTAGAAGTCGGAGAGGATCACGTTCTCCTGCTCGTTACCGTCCTTGTCGCGGAACATGCGGACAGACTCGCTGTAGTTGACGTCATACCCGAACTCGATCAGGTTCATCAGGTTGCGCTTGACAGCCTTGCGGTCGACCTTCATGTCATACTCGCGCTCGAGGATCTCCTGTATCTCCTTCTGGCTCAAACGATGATTCTCGTCCGTGTAGCGTTTGAGGATGTCGAGGATATTCATGATCGTCAGCTTCTTCGGTTGCTTGGTGTACATCATATGATCTCAGCCCTCTGCTCAGACAGTTTTTCCTTGGCTTTGATAAAATAGGTGTGATCCGGCTCGATGGACAGGACAAAATTCAGCCTGCCCATTAGCTGTTGATAGTATTTCTTCGCATCCGGTTGATGCAGATATTGCGCCGCGCTCTCTATACCGAAGCGATCCGTGTAGTACATCTCCTGCCGTAGCTTGCGCTTGTAAGCGGCGGTGACATTGACCTTTTTGTTCACAGTCAGCCCGGTCACCGTCTGGCGGAAGGAATCAGTGATAAAATGAGTCTTGCGTTCATTCAGCTCAAAGCCCAT
This sequence comes from uncultured Ruminococcus sp., assembly GCA_902790985.1. Taxonomy (GTDB): domain Bacteria; phylum Bacillota; class Clostridia; order Oscillospirales; family Acutalibacteraceae; genus Ruminococcoides. The sequence goes on along the minus strand of CADAUE010000068.1, from coordinate 4,846 downwards.
TTTATGAAGCATACTCTTAGCGGCACAGTACGCCGGGTATAAAGATGTATTGCCCGATACCGTGATATCGTCGCTGTAGCGTGTATAATCAAAAACGTGACGCTTGCACCATGCGCCGAAGATATCGTCAAAGCGCTTCATCACGAGGTTGGAAAGCGTAGGAGAAGTACAGGTACCCTGAGGAAGAACATCCTCTAAGCAACACAGTGAGGTCAGCATCGTGCCGATATGTCTCGGATAAAGCGAGGTATTAAACACAGAAGACAACACCATATCAAAGCGGATGGAGCCGAAGAAGTCAGTGATGTCCAGTTTCAAAAGGAATCTTTTCCCAATATGCGGGGCAGCGTTATCGGACAAATGAGCGCCTTGATGATAAGCGGTAGCGTAGGGCGAGGATTTCAGACGCTTGAGAATTCCTGTATAGATCCTCTCCTGTATGTCGGGAAGTCGACCGAGCGGCTGATTCAGCTCCCGATACCCACCGGACTTTTTGGGAATCTGCAAGCTGCGATAGGAGCCGGGAATATCGTCAAGTAGCTTGCGCAAATCGGAAGGCAGGATCCGGAGAAAAGATGAAAGTTGAAAGAAATCATAAATGAACGGTGTTTTGTTGATCGCGGAATAGTCGAGCACCATATCTGTTGCCGCCTCAAGACCAAAACGCTTGACAAAGCGCATATCTGTTTCAAAAAACATAACCTCATTGTCTAAAACAAGCATCAAAACACCTCCCGATCGATTCATCACAAACAGACGGCGCGTGAGCTGATACTAAATGTCCGTAAAGCCGTGCAGACGAATCTTTAGTTCGTGCAGCGAACTTTAATTCGGCGGAGCGGATTTGCGGCTTCGTATTCGCCGCGCGAATACTGATCTTACTTTCTATCCGGACAGCGACTCGCTGACCGTCCTCATAAAACCGTTTTGCTGTTCTCAGAGGTTGCTCGCTATCAGCACAGCGACGCCTGTTTGTGATGATTATAATATACCATAACCAATGTACCAAAAACAGCCCATAATGTTGTATAGATTATACTTGCGGGATTTGTTGAATTGTGACAGAGGATATGATAAGATAAGAAATGTAGAAGGTGATTGTATGAATCTAGTTTACTCATATCGATTGACAAACTTTTCAGGTACAGCGCCATGTATGGACAACGACTCTCTGACGCTGGCTATCTGCAAGCGTGATATGCGCAGAGTTATTGGCAGACAGTTTATTAGAGGAACTGACGATACTATTTGGTTTATGGGTATTGTGGGTTCCGGATTGGCAAAGTACAGCAGCTTCAGAGAAAGAAAAGGAGATTTTCTTTATCTTGCTAAGTTGACTGATGTTGTCAGCTTCGAAGAATACTTCTCCAATACTGCTGTTCATCGTGCGGATAAAATATACTTTCCCTGCAAAGATGGGGAATATGGGAACATACAGAAGTTCTCTCCAAAGCCGGAAAACGGTGTACACGAATCGGCAGATTTATGGGATAAGGACTGGGATATCAAGCATGGAATGAAAGAATGTTATGTTTTATGTTCTGATAGCTTTTGCGTGCTGACAAAGGAGCAGTCTGAGAGAATAAAAAGCCTTTGTCCTCAAAATGCAAGTTTCCCGGAAAGGCAAGGGCACAGATCATTTACAGTGGAAGATAACAGTGAGTTTATCACATATCTTAATGAACTCGTCGACAGAAATAAGAACCCTCTTCTAAACCAACAGATCCAACAATTACGTTGCAAGTCGAGTTGCGGAAAGGTTAAGGCGGTATGAAAATCATTCTATCCCGTAAAGGGTTCGACTCTTCATGGGGCGGCTGTCCCAGTCCGGTATTGCCTGATGGCACGATGCTCTCGATGCCGATTCCTACCAATGAAGATAATCGTTTACGTTATGAGGATATCCGCTTTAAGGATTCTTCTTACCTTGATATTTGGAAACAGCTGAGGCCTCGTCAACAGGAATTCCCGTCATACTGCCACCTCGATCCCGACTTGAGGAAAGATGTGCGCATGGTTCCCGGTAACTGGCGCGCCGCTTTCGGTCAGGTAGACACTTCTCAAAGTCATCTGGCACATCAGGGAGTCGGTGTCGGCGATCTGTTTCTGTTCTTCGGCTGGTTCAGAGAGACCGAATACGCGAATAACGGTCAGCTGCGATACAAACGAAAAGCCTATGGCAAGCATATGCTCTACGGTTATCTGCAAGTCGGCGAGATCATCAATGGCGACGATGTAGCCATCTTGCCGTGGCATCCGCATTCCAACCTCGCTTTATACAGAGGCACTAACAACACGATCTATCTTGCCGCCGAAAAGCTCAGCGGAACCGATCTTCCCAGTTGGGGAACCTTCCGTTATGATGATGCTCTCGTGCTGACGAAAGAAAACTGCTCCCGCTCCCGTTGGGATTTGCCCGACTTTTTCAAAGAGGTACATATCTCACATCACAGTCAAGACAGCTTTAGGGACGGATACTTTCAAAGTGTGCCGATCGGGCAGGAATTCGTTATCTCTGAGGATGCGCGCATCTCGGAATGGGCGCTGGGTAAGATCAGGGCAGGCGTCCGTCAACCCATCCACTCCGGGATGACAAAGTAGATATCCATCCCTCGGCGGCGAGAGCGCAACTCGCCCCTGAACATCTTTGTGATCCGCTTGATCATCTTCTCGTTCTCGCTCTCCGACAGGCTCATGCCGAAGAACGGGATTAGGATATTGTCGTAGCCCAGCAGCCTTGCGACCGTGACCGCGTTGTGATACCCGACGATCAAGTGCTTTTCGGCCTGCGGCTTGCTCTCCAAGCTCCACAGCGGCTCATCCAAGGAGTAGACGAACAGCAATTTCTCAAGGAACATCGGAAAGTCGACCCCGCGCACTTCGCCGCGATTCATCGGCTCACTATGGTATTTCTCTCTGATGGCTCGCTCCAATTCTCTGCGGCCGGCAAGCTCAAACAGCCGATCCGTCATTTCATCCCGCGGCTTCATCTCGCCGCCGTATGCCGGTACGACGATCACATCCGCAAGAAAGCGCAGCCTCTCAGAAAGTACATCACCGTAAACAATAAACAAGTTTCCCATAAGGACACCCCCATAACAGACTGATACCAGTATATCAGCTGTCATGGGGGCTTTTCGGTATATCCTCACCGGATCGAATTGATGTAACAAACGTTAACAAAAGGATCATGGATAGTTGTGCTGAGCTTTCTCGCCATTCAGTGCGCCGAACACTTTCCGCACGGCTCTCGTCAACAGTTCCGCCGTCCTCTTGCTCGACAGGCTCCCTTTGAAGCTGTCCGAGGCAAATATCAGCTTCATCGCTCGACCTCCGTTTCACGAATAAAGACATACTCGGTATCGGTGGAGCGGGATTCATCAAAGCGGTAATGACCGATGGCGAAGGACTTGAGCTGTTCGGGCTGAACAGCGTTGATCTCAGCCGCATAGCGCACCATCTCGCCGCGCGCCATCTTCGCGTACACCCCTTTGGTCACGACCCTGCCGCCGATCAGATCGCCGAACACGACGGTGATATATCTGTCCTGTGGCTGGAGGTATTTTTCGATACACTTTGAATACTCTTTTGACGCAAGATTGATGATGATCCTGTCATCGGGCAGTACCTCGCGGTATAATAAATCTCCCCAAAACTCATAGAGGTTTTTACAGCCGATGGGCGTCGCTTTCGCCTGCATCTCCAGGCGGTAAGGGACAACGCCGTCCATCGGTTTGAGCACGCCGTAAAATCCCGATAAGATTCGCAAATGTTCCTGAACATAACCGAAGTAAGCGCTCTCAAAAACCGACGGCGCCATATAGGTGTACTGGATGCCGTCATAGGCGAGCAGCGCGGGTGTCACGTTATGACGCAGATCCATGTGTGCGAACCGTTCATGATTCTCAGCCGCGATCTTGTCATTACACGCCCAGAGGTTTTTCTGCTCCTCAAAGCTGAGACTGTTCAGATGATCTTTGAGCAGTTCCGCTCTGTCGAGAAATTCCGGCAGATCGAAACAGGGGAAAGTATCGGCATCGACCTTCATCTGCTTCGCCGGGGCGATGATCATCCTCATTCCAAAGCACCCAGCATCTGGGCGGGATTGTCTGCCGCCTTGACCTTATCAAAGGCTTTTTCGATCACACCATCCTCATCGATCAGATAGGTGGTGCGCACCACGCCGTAGCTTACTTTGCCGTAGAGCTTCTTTTCCTTCCAGACGTCGTACGCCTCGATCACGGTTCTCTCGGTATCCGACAGAAGCACAAACGGCAGACCGTACTTCTCTTCAAATCGCTTGTGCGACGCGACAGAGTCCTTGCTCACGCCGAGGACGACCACGCCCTTCTCGCAAAACTGCGGATACAGCTCTGAGAAGGCGCACGCCTGCTTCGTACAGCCCGAGGTCATATCCTTAGGGTAGAAATACAGAATGACCTTCTGCCCCTTATAATCCGACAGCGAACGCATCTCGCCGTTCTGATCGGGCAGGGTGAATTCCGGTGCTTTTGTTCCGATTGCTAACATATCTTTCCCTCCATGTATTTTTATTTGCTATGATTGTATCAGTACAGCTTCATTCTTCTTCGGGCTTTGAGAGCCTTTTGCGGTCATAGACCTTCTTACTCATGACGACTCTTGTAGTCGGCTTGAGGCCGTTCCAGTCGCGCCGCTTGCGGGCGTGGAACTTACGCTGTTCCTTTTTGCTTTGCTTTTTGAGCGGTGTTACCTTCATCGTATCAATTCCAATTCACATGATACTACTATTCTAACGGATTCTGAGGAATAGTCAATAATGAAATGCTTGCAATAACAGCGGAAAGCTGTATAATGGTTTTAGCGA
>CADAUE010000067.1 GCA_902790985.1 uncultured Ruminococcus sp. | reverse complement strand
CCCGATCCCGAAGCTGTTCCTCAAACGTATCGGCGGTCACGAAAAATGGGGCGCGATCCACTCTGCCGAGATGGGCGACGGCACCCTCGAGTGCGAGGATATCCCGCACACTTTGCAGATGGTCAGCATGTTCCTGGGCGAAGATCAGACCTTAAAATACATGTGTGATCGTATCAAGGCGAACAAGATCGCAGGGCTGTACGACGGCGCTTACGAGGTCGTCAAGCTCGCGATGGCAAAAAAGAGCGGTCAGTGATCAGTGACCGGAAAATAAAACATTCAACGCAAAAATTTATCATCATAACCAATCACCGGCCACTAAATAACGGAGGAAGAACATGAAAAGATTAACTAAAAAGCAAATGCGGATCTTTGCTGTCGGTCAGCTCGGATGGTCGACCCTCAGCGGTATCATCAGCGCGTGGTTCGTCACCTTCTATCTGCCCACTCAGGCGGATATCGAAGGCGGTGCGATCCAGTACATCGTCCCGGGTCTGGTCATCGGAGGATTTTTGACCGTACTCGGTCTGATCACGGCATTGTCCCGTGTCTTTGACGCGATCACCGACCCCTGGATCGCCTCTCTGTCCGATCGCAGCAAGAACCCCCGCGGCAGACGTATTCCCTTCATGCAATACGCGGCGATCCCGCTGTCCGTCGTCACCGTGCTCCTGTTCTGCGCGCCGGTCAACATGATCAGCGGCTGGAACATCGCGTGGATCTCGGTATTCATCGTACTGTTCTATCTGTTCATGACCATGTACTGCACCCCCTACAACGCGCTGATCTCCGAGTTCGGCAAGACACAGGACGACCGTATGTACATCTCCACCGCGATCTCCCTCACCTTCTTCGCGGGCACCATGCTCGCCTATACCCCCTTCGTCTTTGCGGGTATGCTGCGCGGATCGGTCGGCTTCGCGTGGAGCTACCGTATCTGCTTCATCGTGCTGGCGGTCATCTCCTGTATCTGTATGCTCATCCCCACCTTCGCCCTCAAAGAAAAGGAATTCGTCGACACCAAGCCCTCTGACTCGAATATGCTCAAATCCCTCGGCGCGACCTTCAGAAACGGCAATTTCCGTACCTTTGTCGGCTCCGATATCATGTACTGGGTCGGTCTGACCCTGTTCCAGACGGGTCTGCCCTTCTTCGTCAAGGTATCGATGAACATCAGCGAAGCATACACCATGTACTTCCTCGGCGGCATGACCGTTCTGTCGGCGTGCTTCTACCCGATCGTTTCCAAACTCGTCAAAAAGTTCGGCAAAAAGAAGCTTGTCATCACCGGCTTCTTAGGCTTGGCGCTCGCCTACGTCATCGCGGCGCTGATCGGAATCCTCGGTACGGCAGAACACGGCAACAGCTCCATCCCCGGCATCGTGTTCGGCGTGCTGATCTGTGTGATCGCGGCTTTCCCGATGGCTCTCTTAGGCATCATCCCCCAGAGTATCGTTGCGGATGTTGCCGAGGCTGACGGCTACGAGACCGGTGAGAACCGCGAGGGCATGTTCTTTGCGGCACGTACCTTCGCGATGAAGTTCGGCCAGTCGCTCGCGATGCTCGTCTTTACCTCCCTCGCTATCATCGGCACCACTCAGAACACCAACAGCAACGACATCACCGCCTCTGTCACCGGCATGACCATCGTCGGTTGGGTCGCGGTAGCGTTCTGCGTACTCGGCGCGGTCATCCTCGGCTTCTATAATGAGAAGAAGATCATGTCCACCATCGAGAAGAATCACAAGAAATAGGGTTATCATCTATGATCAAAAAAATAACCGGCGAGCAGGAGACCTATCTCCTGCAGACCGATCATACCGCCTATGCCTTTATGATAGAGCCGTCGGGTCATCCCGAGCACCTCTACTACGGCACGAAGATCGACGCCGATCAGCTCGACGAGCTCTTTGCCCTTAGGCAAAAGCGCGAGTTTGAGCCGGGAAACGTCATCGTCTACTCCGAAGAATACAACACCACCTCGCTCGAAGATATCTGCCTCGAGTGTTCGGGCGAGGGTCACGGCGATATACGCGATCCGTTCATCGAGCTGGTTCACGCGGACGGCTCGCGCACGACTGACTTTCGTTTTGTCAGCGCCGAGATCACCGATACAAAGCCCGAATTCGATACCCTGCCCGGCTCTTACGACAAAAGCGGCAGGGTCGAGCATCTCACCCTCACCCTCGCGGATGAAAAGCTCATTTTAGAGCTGCACTACTATGTCTACCCGAAGTGCGATGTGATCACGCGCTCCGCGAAGCTGATCAACAACAGCGATGAAATAAAACAATTAGAGCGCCTGCTCTCGACCCAGCTCGACCTGCCCGACCACGGATGGGCGGTCACTGCCTTTCACGGAGCGTGGGCGAGAGAGATGGACAAATCTACCGTCGTCCCCGACCGCGGCAAGTACATCATCGAGAGTCGGATCGGTTCATCGTCCAACCGCACCAACCCCTTCTTCATGCTCCATCGCCCCGACACGAGCGAGGATATCGGCGCCGTTTACGGCTTCAACCTCATCTACAGCGGCAACCACTACGCCTGCGCCGAGGTCAGCGCCTTCTTCAAGACGCGCGTCGTACAAGGCGTGAATCCCGCCGGATTCCGCTATATCCTCGAGCCGAATGAATGTTTTGAAGCCCCCGAAGCGGTCATGACCTACTCCGATCACGGCTTCGGCGGTCAAACGCGCAACATGCACCGCTTTGTCCGCGAGCATATCCTGCGCGGCGAATGGGGCAGCAAGGAACGCCCCGTCCTGCTCAACTCATGGGAAGCGTCCTATTTCAATATCAGCGAGGGCAATCTCGTTTCTCTCGCAAAGGCAGGCCGTGACCTCGGCGTCGAGCTGTTCGTCATGGACGACGGATGGTTCGGAGACCGCAACGACGATCTGCGCGCCCTCGGCGACTGGGACCCGAATCCCAAAAAGCTCCCCGGAGGGCTGAGCCGTCTGTCGAAAAAGATCACCGACCTCGGTATCGGCTTCGGTATCTGGGTCGAGCCGGAGATGATCAACGTCAACTCCCGCCTGTATGAAGCGCACCCCGACTGGGCGATGGCGATCCCCGGAAAGCTCCACAGCGAGGGCAGACACCAGCGCATCCTCGACTTGAGCAATCCCGAGGTGACCGACTGGATGATCGAGAAGATGTCTGAGGTCTTCTCCTCCGGTGATATCTCCTACGTCAAGTGGGACATGAACCGCATTTTCTCCGATGTTTACTCGCCCTATCTGCCCCCCTATCGTCAAGGCGAGACCGCTCACCGCTACATGCTGGGGCTTTACAGGGCGATGAAAACGCTGACCGAACGTTTTCCGCATATCCTTTTTGAGGGCTGCGCCTCGGGCGGATGCCGCTTCGACCTCGGTATCCTCTGCTACTTCCCGCAGATCTGGGGCAGCGACAACACCGACGCCCTCTGCCGCTCCCATATTCAAGAGGGCTACAGCTACGGCTATCCTCAATGCTGTATCGGCGCACATGTTTCCGCCTGTCCGAACCACCAGACCCTCCGCTCCACCCCGCTCGAGACCCGCTTCAATATCGCCGCCTACGGCGCGCTGGGCTATGAGCTGAACACAGCCGATATGACCTCTGATGACAAGGAACACACCCGCCTGCAGATCACGCTCTACAAGGTGTGGCGCGACGTACTGCAGTTCGGAGATTTCTACCGTATCCGCACGAACGAGAACCGGCACCAGTGGATCGCTGTCAGCGAGGACAAGAGCCGTGCCGTCGGTATGTTCATGCAGGAGCTGGTACAGCCCGATCTGCAGTCCCACCGCTTTGTCTGCAAGGGGCTGGATCCCGACCGCACCTACCGCTTCCACAATATCTCGGGCAAGGTCAACATCAAGCTGTTCGGCTCTTTGATCAACACCATGACCCCGATCCATATCCGTCAGGACGGTATCCTGCACAACCTGATCGCCCGCTTTGTCAAGATGGGCGGCGAGGTGGAGGACTACACCGCCAAGGGGAGTGTGCTGATGGGCGCGGGCGTAGCGCTGCGGCAGCAGTTCTCGGGCAACGGCTATAACGAAAGCGTTCGCCTCTTCCCCGACTTTGCTTCCCGCATGTACTTCATCGAAGCGATCGATTAATATAAACGACAAAAAGGCTGACTCAACACCCGACGGTGCAGAGTCAGCCTTTTTTATTAAGGATTAGTATTAGTACAGCCGATTGGCTTATCAATGCTTGGGCAGGATGTAGCCGATCTTCTTCATCGCCTTTTCTACCGTGCGATGGCTGAAGCGCTGTACGAACTCAACGCTCTTTGTATAACATTCCTCGATATATTTCTTATCGCTGACGTATTCCTGATAGCGCTTGCGGATCGGAGATAGCTCCGCGACGACAGCCTCTCCGACGGCGGTCTTGAAGTCGCCGTAGCCCTTGCCGTCAAAGTCATGCTCGATCTGCTCGTAGCTCAGCCCCGTGACCGCCGAGTAGATGGACATCAGGTTGTTGATCCCGTCCTTGCCCTCTGCGTAGCGCACCTTCGCTTCACTGTCGGTGATCGCGCGCTTGAATTTCTTCATGATCACGTTATCGTCGTCGGACAGCAGAATGAAGCTGTTCGCGTTTTCATCGCTCTTGCTCATCTTCGCGGTCGGATTCTGCAGGCTCATGACGCGTGCGCCGTCCTTCGGGATAAAGCCCTCGGGGATCTTGAACACGTTGCCGTAGATACCGTTGAAGCGGTTGGCGATGTCGCGGGTCAGCTCGAGGTGCTGCATCTGGTCAGAGCCGACAGGCACCTTGTCCGCCTGGTACAGCAGGATATCGCCCGCCATCAGACTCGGGTAGGTGAACAGACCTGCGTTGATGTTGTCGGCGTGCTTTGCGCTCTTGTCCTTGAACTGGGTCATGCGGCTCAGCTCACCGAACTGGGTATAGCAGTTGAGGATCCATGCCATCACCGCGTGATCGGGGTTATGGCTCTGGATGAAGAAGGGCGCTTTGTTGACGTCGACGCCGCACGCCATGATAGAGGCGTACATGTCGATGATGTTCTTGCGGAACTGCGCGGGGTCCTGTCGCACGGTGATGGTGTGCAGGTCAGCTAAAGCGTAAATGCAGTTGTATTCGGGGTTCTCCTGCATTTTCACCCAGTTCTTGACCGCGCCGAGGTAGTTGCCGAGGGTGATCGAGCCGCTGGGCTGGATCGCCGAGAATACGATCTGTTTCTTTTCGGGGGTAGTATTAATATTATCCACTATAATCAAATCCTTATCAGTTGAATATTTAGATATTAGATAACAGTTTCTGTTATCTTTTATCTGATTATTTCCTTTGCGAGCTTGCCGATCTCCTTGATACCCTTCGTCAGGTCCTCGTCGGTCGGGGTCGAGAAGTTGATACGGAAGCTGTGACATTCCATATCGCTGTCGGTGAGGAAGGCGTTGCCCGGCACGACGCAGACCTTGCGATCGGTCAGCTTCTTACAGAAGTCGAGCATATCGACGTCCTTGGGCAGGTCGCACCAGATGAACAGACCGCCCTCTATCTTGTTGTAGGTGATACCGTTCGGCACAACGTACTCGTCGAGCAGCTTCATGCACAGATCAGCCTTGACGGTATAGAGCTTGCGAAGATAGTCGAGGTGCGCCTCAAAGTCATATTTGGTCATGAACTCGTAACAGAGCATCTGCGACCACATGGAGGTATGAACGTCCTGCCCTTGCTTGCAGATGATCATCTTCGCCATCGCTTTCTTGTTCGCGACCATATAACCCACGCGGATGCCGGGCGACAGCACCTTGCTGAACGAACCGGAGTAGATGACAAGCCCGTCGGTATCAAAGCTCTTGATCGCGGGAACGTCCTCGCCGTAGTATCTCAGATCGCCGTAAGGGTTGTCCTCGATGATCAGACAGTTGTGCGCCTTCGCCAGCTCATACATGCGCTTTTTCTTTTCGAGCGACATCGTCACGCCGGAGGGGTTCTGAAAGTTCGTGATGGTATAAATCATCTTGGCGTTGGGGTTCTCGTCGAGCGCCTTTTCAAGCGCATCCATGTTCATACCGTCGGGATCGACCGGTACGCCGACCAGCTCCGCGTTATAGCTGCGGAAGGTGTTCAGCGCGCCGACGAAGCTGGGCGCTTCACAGATCAGCACATCGCCCTCGTTGAGAAAGCTCTTGGCAGCGATATCCATCACCTGCTGCGCGCCGGAAACGATGATCAGCTCGTCGTCCTCGGTACCTATATTATGCTTGTCTTTCAAATAGCTCTTCAGCGTATCGCGCAGGGGCTGATAGCCCTCGCTGACGCCGTACTGCAGAACACCGATAGGGTTCTCGCGCAGAATACGCTCGGAGATCTCGCGGATCGCGTCCACAGGGAACGCGTCGGGAGCGGGATTGCCCGCCGAGAGGGAGATCACCTCGGGATCGGAGGCGCTCTTCAAGATCTCGCGGATCGCGTTGGGCTTGAGCGCCAGTACTTTGTCTGAAAATCTGTAATCCATTCGTATCACACTTTCTTTCAACGATTCTTTTGATTTCAAAACTATCTTTTATCATAGCACAAGTTGGACGTTTGTGCAAGAAAATCTGTAAAAACCTTGATATCGCGCGGAATCCACTGCCCTTTGACCCGAAAAATCAACAGATAACAGCGTTTTTTCGCATATTTTATCAAAAATTCGGTTGTAACTCATTTGATTTTGTAGTATAATAGATGGGTATATAGGGCTTATCGGCAGCATCCGTCCTATGCCGGAGCTATCCGAGATCGGCGTATTTGCTTACAGCGCGCGATCTGACATAACAGGAGGTTGCAAATGAGCAATCCTAATCAAGCCAAACGCCGTTCAAAGGCTTTGACGCACAGCAGGCTGACAGCCATCCTGTGTATCCTTTTGACGACGTCGATCATGATGGCACTCGTCGGCTGCAAAAGCAGGGTCGACGCAGAGCGCGCGACCGAAGCGCCTACGACCGAAGCCGAGACACAGGCGCCTACCGAACCGCCGTTCGACGTACTGCACTTTGAGACCCCGAAGATCCCCGACGACGGTACCACCGAGGGCGGCTACTCGAGCGTCGATCCGGGCGTCTATCTCTACAACGGCAGCGCCTTAGAGCTTTGCGGGGCGAGCGACAGCGCGGCTGAGGACTATGCGGGCGCAATCAGCGAGTTCAAAAAGAGCGTCCCCGACCTCACCGTCTACAACATCGTTGTCCCGACGCATACCGAATTCGCCTTGCCGCAACGCGTCATCGACGGCGGCGTCTACAGCGCGTCACAGTCACAGAACATCAAGACCGTCTACAGCAGCTACACCGAGGACGTCAAGCCGATCAACATCTACAACGCCCTGTGCGATCATATCGGTGAGTACCTCTACTTCAACACCGACCACCACTGGACGGGACTGGGCGCCTACTACGCCTACACAGCGTTCTGTGAACAGACGAATCAAGAAGCGCTGAAGCTCAGCGACTGTGAGGAACACACCATCGAGGGCTTCGAGGGCTCGTTCTACAGCACGGGCAATCTGACCGCCGACACCGTCCACTACTGGACCTTCCCCTATGAGACCCACGCGATGATCACCCCCGAGATGGGCAACGATCCTTATGAGACCTCGGTCTACATGGAAGGTATCGAGGCAGGCCCCAACTGCTACCTCACCTTCATCGGCGGCGACTCGGCGAACTTCATCGCTTACAACGATACAAAAACCGATAACAAAAAGATCATGGTCGTGAAGGAGAGCTACGGCAACGCCTTTATCCCCTATCTGACCTACAACTACAAGGAAGTCCATGTCGTAGACTCGCGCTACTTCACGGGCAGCCTCAAGAGCTATATGCAGGAAAACGGTATCTCCGAGATCCTGTTCATCAACAACACCATGTCGTCCAACAATCCCTTTATGGTCGACGGGATCAGAGGAATATTCTAACAGGAGGTGAGACGGAATGATAGCAAAGAAGGTCAAGGTGAATGTATACGGTATGCTCGCCGAGGGTCTGTACTCCGGCTACGCGAACGCGGATACGATCAAGAACATGAGCGCGTATATCATCTCGAAGAAGCCGCTGCGCGACTTCATGTTCGGCGTTGTCATCGCCGTCGCGACCTTCAAAAACGGCGCAGAAAAGCTGATCGTAGCGCCCGAGGGCGAGATCTACTATGAGCCGACTATTCGCGAAAAGCTCAAACACCTGCGTAACGCGCAGATCGAGCGCATCAGCTGCCTGTATGAGAAGAGCTGCGGTGCGATCGTCATCCACAAGCGCGGCGACCGCTGCAAGATCCTGCTCGTCCGCAACCACAACGGCCGCAACTACAGCTTCCCCAAGGGTCATGTAGAGCAGGGCGAGACCGAGGAACAGACCGCCATCCGTGAGGTCAAGGAGGAAACAGGGCTCGATATCACGATCATCCCCTCTTTCCGCGAGGTCGCCGACTACTGTCCCTTCGGTAAGATCCGCAAACGCGTCGTATTCTTCATGGCGCAGACCATGAGCGACAAGGTACATATCCAGGAGGAGGAGATCGATTCCTATATCTGGGTCGATCTGAACGAAGCGCACCACCGCTGTACCTACGACAACGACCTGCGCGTCATTCGCAAAGCGCGCGAGAACATCGGAAAACTGAAATGATCCCCCGGTGAAGCCCAAGGTTCACCGTTGATCGAAACCCAATATGCAGTAAGCGAAAGCCCCGTTCTTCGGAACGGGGCTTTTGCTACGGCAGCCGCGAACCTATGCAAAATGTTGTTATTTCCATAGGTTTTTTGTCTGTATTCAACAATATTCATCTATATTGATATTTGTTTATCCATACTGTATATTTTTATCGGAAATTAAGAGAAAAAAATAAGGAAAACGCTTGACTTTACCGAAGAATCATAGTATAATCGCTCCATAATTATACGTCAAATAAATCTTCATTCACCTTGCGCATACCCCCTAACCTTTAGACAAGGAGAACGATCATGCTGACTAAAAGCGAAAAACAGATCATGGATCTGCTGTGGAGCGTCAACCAACCCCTGTCCTGCTCAGAGATCGTGGAGTTATCCGGCGACAAGACCTGGAAAGACAGCTATGTACATTCACTGATCAAATCACTGATGAAAAAAGACGTTGTGGAGATCCATGCTTTTGAGCTGATCTCTCGCAGCTACGCGCGCAAGTTTACCCCCAAGCTCAGCAAAGAAGAGTTTTATCTGCGGGAGTACCTCGAAGAAGCTCCCGATAACACCATGCTCAAGCTGTTTGAGGCATATGCCAAAACAGCTCAAGACGCGCAGGAGATGAAAGACATCGAAGCCGTCATCAAAAAGTGGAAAAAATCCCACGCCGAATGATCCCCTATCCCATACCCGATTGATTTTTTGCTATCATAAAAGCAATTCCTTATCATTTTTCATGTTGTTTCGCGAACAGCCGCCTTGTAACAGGGCGGCTGTTCGCATTTCGACAACAGAAAAGGGACTGTCCGCGACAGTCCCTTGGTTGTTATACTAATCCTTGATAAAAAGATTTAATCAGATATTAGTGATATATTTCGGATAGCGCGACGGGAGACGCAGACAGGCTGGCGCCTGTCAAGGAGCC
>CADAUE010000066.1 GCA_902790985.1 uncultured Ruminococcus sp. | reverse complement strand
GTCAAGGCATACCAACCGGATATGCCTACCGAGTACAGCGAACGACGACGACAACAAAGCTATACGAAATATAGCGCAATAGATGATAAAGGTTTTTATCAAGGATTAGTATAAAGCGGAGGAGTATACGAATGACAGAACTACCGCCAAATTTAATAGACGGGCTGCGCGAGGGGAATGAGGACGCTTACCGTCAGCTCTATGAGCTGTACGGCGACCAGATCTACATCCTGGCGTTCGGTATCCTGCAGAACGGCGCCGACGCCGAGGACGTAGTCCAAAAGACCTTTTTCCATGTTTACCGCAAGCTGTCGACGTTGAAAAATGACAAGAGCTTCCCGAAGTGGCTGATGAAGATCGCCACCAACGAGGCGCTGATGACCCTGCGCTATCGCAAGCCGGTCGAATCGTACAGTGACGCTCCGGAGGATGTGGCGTCGGACACCTTACAGGACGACACCATGCTGCCCGAGATCGCCGCGGAACGCAGCATCGAGGCAGAAAAGCTGAGGGCGATCATCGCCCGTCTGCCCGAGGCTCAGCGGCGGACGCTTACTTTGTACTACTATCACGGCATGAAGATCAGCGAGATCGCCGAGATGATGGAGTGCAGCGAGGGCACGGTCAAATCCCGCCTCAGATACGCGCGCATCCGCGTCAAGGACGAGTGGGAGAAGCAGGAGGGAGAAAGAAAGCATTACGGCGTCATGCTCCCGTTCGGCGACGTATTCGTCCGTCTGCTCAAAAAGAGCGAGCCGAAAAAACGCCCCAGGGCGGCTTTGTGGAAACGCATCCGAGCGGATCTGCGCGTCATCGACGACCCCGCCGCGCTGTTGGACGGGGGCGCTAAGGCTGCCGTGCCGAAGATGGGCGCGTTTGTCGCGGTCGGCGTCGCCGTCGTGCTGATGGCTTCGGCGACGATGGTCGGAGCCGCTGAGGATACAGGAGAACCGACAGGCGGCTACAGCGGCGGCAGAGTACAGCAGAGCCGTACCGCGGAAACACAGCCCGAACAAACCGTCTACTACTCCGACGAGGATATCGTAGAGGATCGTATCGGCGAGGGCGCGGGCAACTACGGCGACACGATCTACCGCTATACGCAGGACGAGCCTGTGATACAGCGGCAGGCGCCGCAGGAAACCCCCGGAGATATCGAGGAGACACAACCGACGGAGCCCCCGACGGAATCGCCTACAGAATCGCCGACCGAGCCGCCTGCGGAGCAACCTACCGAACTTCCGACAGAAGCCCCTACCGAGGCGCCGACACAGTCCCCGCTTGAGAGGATGCTCTCGGGGATGTCCGGCAGTTATAAAAATGTCAGTGATTCTTTCCCGCAGGACGTCAGCGTCGACGGCGGCGGGATGACGATCGTTGACTATGACAAAGAAGTCACCTTCGAATCGCTGCGCTTCAACTCAGCGGAACAGATCGCCGAAGGCGTTTATCGTTTTGATCTGGAGCAACAGGAGCGATATGACGGCATGTTCAACCTTTGGAACGGTAATTACTATCAAAAGGGTACCTCCGTATCTTATCTGCCGCAGGAGTTGAGGGAGATGTTCCGCAGCCTCGGCTATTGGCGGTATGAGATCCGCTACTCCGTGGACGATTATCGGATGCAAAAGGATGTGCTGCTGCTCATAGATCCTCAAAATGAAAACAATTATGAATATTACTATCGCGATGAATAAAACCGTTTGACCGGCTTTTGCATCTAAATGGATGTGAGAACCTTTATCATGCATATCATCACAGGAGGTCAAAATGAAAAACTATCGAAAGATCCTATCCGTTCTCATGGTGCTGATCCTCGCACTGAGCGTGATCGCCGTTCCGATGAGCGCTTCGGCGGCGGTGAGCGATCCGGCGGCTGTCGGCGAGTACATCCATCCGGAGAGACCGCAGGGCAAGGTGGATCCCGCCTATCCCGATTTTGAGTATACCGTCGCGAACGGTGAGGCGAAGATCATCAATTATAATTTCAACGGCAGTGAGGTCACTTTTCCCTCAAAGCTCGGCGGCTACACCGTCACGAGCATCGGCGAGGAAGTATTCTATACCTGCACCTCTCAGGTGACCGGCTTCGTGATCCCCGACACGGTCAAAACGATCGACAGAATGGCGTTTTTCGATTGTATAAACTTGACGAGTGTGAAGATCCCCGATTCTGTCACGAGTATCGGTGCCGCGGCTTTTTGTAATTGTACATCGCTGAGCGATGTTGTGTTCCCCGCTTCTCTGGAAACGATCGGAAATTCGGCTTTTTCCGGATGCGCTTTGAAGAACGCCGAGCTTCCCGATAAGGTCACATCGATCGGCGAGAGTGCTTTTGAGGGATGCAAGGCGATCCAAAAGGTTTTTATCCCGGCGTCCGTTACCGCAATCGGCAGACGGGTGTTCAACAATTTCGACGCGGAGGATGTGAGGGAGAGCATTGTCGTAGACCCCGCGAACAAGGTCTATGACAGCAGAAATAACTGCAACGCGATCATCGAGACCGCCACCAATACTCTGATTGTCGGCTGCAGTAAAACGGTCATCCCCGATTCCGTCACCGCGATCGGCGAATATGCGTTCTGCGGCAGCAGCAAATTGAAGCAGATCACGCTCCCCGACGGAGTGAACAGTCTCGGTGATTCGGCGTTTAAGTGCTGTACCGGCTTACAGCGGATCGATATCCCCGATCGGGTGAACAGTATCGGCAACGGCGCTTTTTATAAATGTACTTCTTTACAGCAGATCTCTCTCCCTAATGGGCTGAGCGGTATCGGTGAATCGATGTTTGGAGAATGTACCGCTTTGACTGAGATCATTCTCCCCGATGGGGTGACCGCTATCGGTGAAGAGGCGTTTAGGGGCTGTACCTCGCTGACAAGCGTGACATTCCCCGAAGGACTTACCTTGATCGACGATTACGCGTTTTTTGATTGTGAAGCTCTCAAGAGCGTGACGATTCCCGCGTCCGTGGATCATATCTGGGGAAAAGCCGTTGGTTACCATGAAGCATATGTAATGGACGATTATGATAATAAACTGGTATTGAAAACCTTGCCCATAGACGACTTCACGATCTACGGCTATTACGGCTCTGAAGCCGAGCGCTACGCAATTGATGATTTTGGCGATGATCAGATACGCTTCATCGGTCTCAACGAGATGCCGACCAGCAAGAAGGTTAAGGCGGAGCTATCCGACGGTATGCTGCCGGAGATCAAAGATCTGACCGGCGAACCTGCTACGGACAGCAGCGGCGATCCCCTTGATCTGAGCGAAATACTCCCCGATAAGACCGTCATCGGCGTCTATGATATCACCCTGTGGAACGCGGATCACCGCGCTCTCCCCCGACCCGAAGAGCCCGTTACCGTGAAGATCCGCTGCTCACAGCCCGATGCGAAGGTATACGCTTACGAGTACGGCGAAATAAAAGATTTGAAGGCGGTCTATGAAAACAGCCGGCTGACCTTTAAAGTAAAGAATTTCGGTGTGCGTTTTTATGTTACGACAGACGCGGATGTTGTCCTGCCCGTATGCGGCGACAGCGACGGCGACGGCGAGCTCTCTGTCTATGACGCGACGATCATCCAGCGCTATGAAGCGGGGATGACAGTCAAATCCGACGCGGAAATGATCCTGCATGCCGACGTCAACGGCGACGGCGCGACAGATATTTTCGACGCGACCTATGTCCAGCGTTATCTGGTCTCGATGGATACGCCTTATCCTGTCGGCGAAAAATTCTGATCGGCTGTTGATACTCACTTTTGGTAAGGCTGCCGCTCACGGTTCCTCAAGATGAAAGCTATCATCAATATGACTATCGCTTTGAGCGAAAGTATTAAACCGTTTGACCGGCTTTTGCATCTAAATAGATGTGAGAACTATATCATGCATATCATCACAGGAGGTCAAAATGAAAAACTATCGAAAGATCCTATCCGTTCTTATGGCGCTGATCCTCGCGCTGAGTGTGATCGCTGTTCCTCTGAGCGCTTCGGCGGCGGTGAGCGATCCGGCGGCGGTGGGCGGTTATATCCCGGACAGGCCGCAGGGCAAGGTGGATCCCGCCTATCCCGATTTTGAGTATACCGTCACAAACGGCGAGGCGAAGATCGTTGATTACAACTTCAACGGCGGCGAGGTCACCTTTCCCTCGAAGCTCGGCGGCTACACCGTCACGAGCATCGGCGGGAATGTATTCTACACCTGTGCCCCTCGGATCACCGGCGTCGTGATCCCCGACACGGTCAAAACGATCGACAGAATGGCGTTTTACTATTGTAATAATATGACGAACGTAGTGATCCCGGAATCTGTCACAAGTATCGGCGACATGGCGTTCAGCTATTGCCAATCTCTGACAAGTGTGAAGATCCCGAGTTCTGTTACGACGATCGGCACGATGACGTTTATAGAATGTACCGCGCTGGAAGAGGTCATGTTCCCCTCTGCTTTGAAAGAAATCGGATTAAAGGCGTTCAACCAGTGCAAAGCTTTGAAGAAACTTGAGCTTCCCGACTCTGTCACAACGATCGGCGAGCAGGCTTTCTGCAGCTGTCCCTCGCTTGAAAAGATTTTTATCCCGGCGTCTGTCACCGAGATCGGCAGCGAAGCGTTCGTCCTCGGCACCGACGCGTTCCCGAAGTTCGATGACACCTCCGGTAACAAGATTGAAGTTCCTCAGGATAAGAGGGACAGCATCATCGTTGACCCAGCAAACAAGGTCTATGACAGCAGAGATAACTGCAACGCGATCATCGAGACCGCGACGAATACTTTACTTGCCGGCTGCAGCAAAACGGTCATCCCCGACTCTGTCACCGCAATCGACAATCGTGCGTTCAGCGGCTGTACCGGCTTGAAGCAGGTAGAGCTTCCCGCCGGACTGAACAGCATCGGCGATTCTGCGTTTATTGGCTGTACCGGATTGACAAGCGTTGTTATCCCCGATCAGGTCACCGCGATCCCCGGCGAAGCATTTCGCGGCTGTTCGGCGCTTACAAGCGTGACGCTTCCCGAAAACCTTAACCGGATCGGCTGGTTCGCGTTTTACTGCTGTGACTCTCTGAAGAGCGTGACCATCCCTGCGTCCGTGGAATATATCGGAGACGAAGCCCTTGGTTACCATCGAGATTATGTTCAGAGTCCATATGATAATACATTGGAATTGAAGAGCGTGATCATAAACGACTTCTCGATCTATGGCTACACAGGCACAGCCGCCGAGACCTACGCGCGTGAGAACGGTATTCCTTTTGAGAGGCTTGACGGTACCGATGATAATGAATTTGAGTATACTGTCAGTTCCGGTAAGGCGACGATCACCGCGTATAACGGCACCTCCGGTAAAATGATTATCCCCGGTATGATCGGCGGATATCCGGTCGTCGCTGTCGCGGACGGCGCTTTTGAGAACTGTAAGACGATGAGAAATGTGGAGATTCCCTCTACCGTGAAGACCATCGGTAAGAAAGCGTTTGCGGGATGTTCCAATTTAAACGAGGTCGTGATCCCGGATTCTGTGACAGAGATCGGCGATTCCGCTTTCGCTAAGTGTAGCAAGCTCAGCTCCGTTTCCCTGCCCGATTCTCTGAAAACCGTCGGTGAGTCGGCGTTCATCGAATGTGATTCTCTCAAGAGCGTGACCGTACCTGCTTCTGTCGAGTCGATCGGAGACAGAGCGTTCGGTTTGAACTGGTTGGGAGAGTATCAGAATAAATTCGATAAGGAAAATAGATTTGTATTATACGGCTATTACGGTACCGAGGCGCAGAGATACGCGCAGACCTGCATGGACAACAACGGTGAATACGTTCCCTTTATCGGCGTGGAGCCTGCGCAGAGCGAGAACGTAGAGGTAGTAGAGCTTCCCGATGGTCTGTATTGCAGCGTTGTCGATAAAAACGGCGCGTATGACGAGAGCCTCGAGATCCCCGACGGCAGAAAGGTGATCGCGTCGTATGACATCGCGATATGGGACAGCAATCATCGCACGGTCAATTATGTCGAAGACAAGGTTAAGGTTAAGATCCTCTGTAACGACCCGAAAGTCGAGTTGTACACACCCAGATTCTGGGGATTATCCGACTATTTCTTTAAGACCTATGAAGATGGCTGGATGGTGATTGAGATCGATGAGCCCGGCGAGGTCATCGTCGCCGGCAGACCGGCGCCCCCCTACGGTGATTATGACGGTGACGGCGAGGTTAGCATCTTCGACGTGACAAGGATCCAAGGCTATGATATCGGGATGGACGTCGATATGGACGAAACGGCGTTGAAGCGCTGCGACGTCAACCGCGACAGCGAGGTCAACGTCATCGACGCGACCTATATCCAGCGCTATTTGGCGGATATGGGTATCCCGTACCCGGTCGGCAAGATCTGCTTATAAAACATTTCATATAATAGGATAATAGACTGCCGCTCCGCTTGGCAAGGAAATGTCAGTAAAGGCTGTCGTTGAGCGGCGGTCTTGATAATCCTAAAACCCCTCCGGATGCACCATGTCCCATGTCCGGCGGGGTTTTTCTTATCCTCTTTGTCAAAAATTATCCAAAAAGTCCTCGTCGAGGGCTTTTTTCTTTGTGATTTTGCTGTGGTTTTTTGCAAAAAAGGTTGTTTTTTAGATATGGGTATGATAAAATGTAATGGAATAATATCGGTTAGTGTGCGCTTACGTCCTACCGGTAAAAATTAAATACAGACAGGAGTTGAAATTATGGCAAGAGTTTCCGGTGTGCTTATGCCTATCACCTCTCTGCCGTCGCCGTACGGAATCGGCACGATCGGTAAAGAGGCAAGGAAATTCGCTGATTTTCTGAAAGCCGCAGGTCAGTCTATCTGGCAGATCCTGCCGGTCGGTCCGACCAGCTACGGCGACAGTCCCTATCAGAGCTTCTCTACCTACGCGGGCAATCCCTATATGATTGACCTCGATACGCTCGTTAAGGAGGGTCTGTTGACCAAAGCCCAGATCAAAAAATTCTACTGGGGCGACAACGACGAGGAAATCGACTACGGCGCTATCTACTACAGCCGCTTTGAGGTGTTGAAGATAGCCTATGAAAAGTTCAAAGAAGGCGATCAAAAAGCCTTTAACTCCTTTAAGAGAAAGAACGCGAAGTGGATCAAGGACTATGCCCTCTACATGGCGGTCAAGCTCTACTTCGACAACAAGGCGTGGCCCGAGTGGGAGGACGAGAGCATCCGCGTCCGCGACGAGAAAGCCGTCCGCCGCTATACCCGCAAGTTCAAGGATGAGATCGACTTTTGGAAGTGGGTACAGTTCGAGTTCTATAAGCAGTGGGAGGATTTCCGCGCTTATGTCAACGGCAAGGGCATCAAGATCCTGGGTGATATGCCCATCTATGTCGCGATGGACTCCGCCGACACATGGGCGAACCCCGATGTGTTCTGGCTCGACGAAGAGCGCAAGCCCGTCTGTGTCGCAGGCTGCCCGCCCGATTACTTCTCCGAGACCGGTCAGCTCTGGGGCAACCCGCTGTATGACTGGGAGTATCTCAAGAGCACCGGCTATGAGTGGTGGATGAACCGCATCGCCGCCGCCGACAAGCTCTTTGACATCACCCGTATCGACCACTTCCGCGCGTTCGATACGTATTACGCGATCCCCTTCGGCTCCGAGACCGCCATCAACGGCGAGTGGATGGAAGGCCCCGGCATCGACTTCTTCAACGTCATGAACGATACCCTCGGCGATATCCGTATCGTCGCGGAGGATCTGGGCGAGCTGTTCGACAGCGTCAAGGAGCTGCTCGAGGAAAGCGGTTATCCGGGCATGAAGGTGCTGGAGTTCGCCTTTGCCGATGACGACGAGAACGACTTCCTGCCTCCCAACTATACCGAGAACTGCGTCGTATATACCGGCACCCATGACAACGATACCGTGCTGGGCTGGTATGAACAGGCAGAAGGCTGGGAGAAGGAACACTGCAACAAGTTCATGAAGGAATATGTCGGCATGGACTTCGGCGACGCGGTCAACTGGAAGTTTATCGAAGCCGCATACAAGAGCGTCGCGAATTACGCGATCATCCAGATGCAGGATATCTTAGGTCTTGGTTCACAGGCGCGTATCAACGTTCCCTCGACCCTCGGCGGAAACTGGGTATGGAGGATCAAGAAGGACGCTATCACCAAGGAAATCACCGATAGATTATATAAACTTACGAAAACATATTCACGATTGGAGGACTAAACAATGGCTATTACGATGGAACAGATCACCGGCATCGCGAAAGCCGCCTATTGTAAAAAACCGAAGGATCTCACCACCGAGCAGCTGCACCTTGTCATCGGTAAGGCTGTCATGGGCGAGATCGCGGACAACTGGCGCAAGAGCAAGAAAAAACATGAGGAGAGCCGCAGAGCTTACTACTTCTCCGCAGAGTTCCTGATGGGCAGGATGTTCTACAACAACCTGTACTGTCTCGGAATGCTCGACGAAGTCAAGGATCTCTTGAAGAGCAAGGGCATCGATATCAACCGCTTTGAGGATATCGAGGACGCCGCTCTGGGCAACGGCGGTCTGGGCAGACTTGCCGCCTGCTTCCTCGATTCAGCGGCGACACAGGAAGTCCCGCTGGACGGCTACGGCATCTTCTATCGCTACGGTCTGTTCAAACAGCTCATCAAGGACGGCTACCAGGTAGAGGTCGCCGATAACTGGCTCAAGTACGCCGATCCGTGGTGCATCCGCCGCGTCGATCAGGCACAGATCGTCAACTTTGCCGACAGCACCGTCGTCGCCGTTCCCTACGATATGGCGATCATCGGCTACGGCACCAAGAACATCAACACCCTGCGTCTGTGGCAGGCGGAGCCGGTAGACGACTTCGACTTCCTCGCGTTCAACGACGGCAGATATGACGACGCTGTCAAGAACAAGAACAACTGTGAGAACATCTCCCGCGTTCTGTATCCGAACGACAACAGCTACGAGGGCAAGATCCTGCGCTTGAAGCAGCAGTACTTCTTCTCCTCCGCTTCTCTGCAGGATATCATCCGCAAGTATAAGAAGAAGTTCGGCAACGACTTCAGCCACTTCGCTGAGATGACCACCATCCAGCTCAACGATACCCATCCGGTCATCTCCATCCCCGAGCTGATCCGTCTGCTCGATAAGGAAGGCGTCGGCTTTGACCAGGCGTTCGAGATCGCTCAGCAGACCTTCAACTACACCAACCATACCGTTATGTCCGAGGCTCTTGAGAAGTGGGACAACGGTCTGATGAAGATGGTCATCCCCGAGGTCTACGCGATCATCGAGCGCATCAACGATCGCCAGTGGCACGACCTCAAGTACAAGGGCGTTGAGGAGCATAACATCAACGCGATGCGCATCATGTGGGACGGCAAGATCCATATGGCAAGACTCGCGATGTATGTATCCTCCTATGTCAACGGCGTTGCGTGGATCCACACCGAGATCCTTAAGAACGACGTCCTCAAGGAATGGTACTGGGTCTATCCCGAGCGCTTCCAGAACAAGACCAACGGTATCACCCAGCGTCGCTGGCTCGGTCTGTGCAACCCCGAGCTCGCTTCCTTCATCACCGACCGCATCGGTTCC
>CADAUE010000065.1 GCA_902790985.1 uncultured Ruminococcus sp. | reverse complement strand
TCGAATCGGGAATGCCTGCAAAGGTGTTGCAGAAGATTTTGGGACACACAGATATCAATATTACGCTGAACACCTACTGCTCCGTTTTCGAGAAATTCCAAAACGAACACCTCGCCGTTGCCGATGAATACATGAAAGCCAATAACCTGCAAATCGCGTGAAATAATGCAGGATTGGCAAAAACTGCAGTCAAAAGTGCAGTCAAACCGCGAAAAATTCAGGCTTTAAGCCATTCGCAGCGGTCACTCGCACCATATCAATTAGGGTATCCGAAAGGATGCCCTTTTACTTTTTATTGCTACTTAGTATTAAAAGGCATTCTTTTTATGTTGATAATTTGCATCTAATGTGATATGATGAATTTGTATAGCTCAATCCACTATCAAGGAGGCTTTTTATGAACCTCAACAAAATCATCGACGTCGCTATGGGACGCAAAAAAGCCGACCTTGTCCTCAAAGGCGCCAGTGTACTGAACGTCTTTACAGAGCAGCTGGAGCATAAGGACGTCGCGATATGCGACGGCTATATCGCGGGGCTGGGCAGATACGAAGGTAAGGAAGAGGTCGACGTCAGCGGCAAGATCATCGTGCCCGGATTCATGGACGGTCATATGCATCTCGAAAGCACCCTGCTGACGCCCGCGCAGTTTGAGCGCTGTTCCCTGCCCCGAGGAACGACCGCTGTCATGGCGGATCCTCACGAGATCGCCAACGTTGCGGGAACACGCGGTATCGACTACATCATGAAACTGGCAAAGCCCCTTGACATGCACATCTACTTCAACCTGCCGTCCTGTGTACCCGCCTCGCCTCTGGAAGAAAGCGGCGCGGTGCTGGAAGCGGAGGATCTGAAGCCCTATTATCAACATAAAGAGGTTTTGGGTCTGGCGGAAGTCATGAACTCCGTCGGCGTGACGGAGGGCGATGAAAAGCTGCTGCAAAAGCTCAGCGACGCTGAATCGTTTGATGGTATCATCGACGGCCACGCGCCGTTCCTCGGAGGCAAAGATCTGAACGCCTACACCGCGGCGGGGATCCGCTCCGACCACGAATGTACCAATGCGCAGGAGGCGATCGAGAAGATCGCCGTCGGTCAGTGGATCATGATCCGTGAAGGGACAGCGGCTAAAAACCTCGACGCCCTTCTCCCTATATGCAAACCGCCCTACTGCTACCGCGCGATGTTCTGTACCGACGACCGTCATCCCGAGGATCTTTTGAGAGAAGGTCACATGGACGCGATCATCAGAAAAGCGGTCGACAAAGGCGTCCATCCGGCGCACGCGGTGCGGATGTGTACGCTGAACCCCGCTGAGTACTTCGGTCTGAAAGGCTACGGTGCTGTCGCTCCGGGATATCACGCCGATCTGCTGGTGCTGAGCGACTTCATCGACTTTTCTGTCGAGCAAACCTACATCGACGGCAAGCTTGTCGCCGAAAAAGGCATGGTCATCCACGACCATGCCGCCGACCCGCCCGACGATGAAAAGATCCTTCGATCCTTTCACATGGCGCCTGTCACGCCGGATATCCTGCGCTTCAAGGAGATCAAAGAGCGTCAGCGCGTCATCGGACTGAAAAAGCGCGAGCTGCTGACCGATGAGATCATCATCCAGCCGACCGATCACGGCAGAGAGAACAACGGGATAGATATCGAACGCGATATTCTAAAAGCCGCGGTCTTTGAACGTCATCACAACACCGGTCACATCGGTATCGGATTCATCAACGGATACGGGCTGAAAAGGGGTGCGATCGCGACCAGTGTAGCGCATGATTCTCACAACCTGATCGCTGTCGGATGTACGGACGAGGATATCGCTGCGGCGGCGGAGCAGGTGCGCAGGATGAACGGCGGCTTTGCTGTCGTCGAAAACGGCGAGGTCATCGAAAGTCTTTCCCTGCCGATTGCGGGGCTGATGAGCCCGCTGACCGCTCAAGAAGCGGATGAACGGCTGAACAGGCTCAAGAAAGCCGCCAGACGGCTGGGCGTATCCGACGATATCGACCCCTTTATGACGCTGGGCTTCGTCAGTCTTCCGGTCATCCCGATCCTCAGGCTCAACGGTAAGGGGCTGATCAACGTCACCAAGCAGGAGATCGTCGAGGCGACCTTCTGATACAATATTTTCACAACGGAGAGAAACACATGAAATACGATATCATCATCATAGGCGCCGGTCCGGGCGGCATTTTCTCGGCATATGAATTCGCGACCAAGCGTCCCGACCTCAAGGTAGCGGTCTTTGAGACCGGCAACGCGCTGGAAAAGCGCAAATGTCCCATCGACGGCGACAAGGTCAAGTCCTGTATCAAGTGCAAGACCTGCGCGATCATGTCGGGATTCGGCGGCGCGGGAGCTTTCTCGGACGGCAAATACAACATCACCAACGACTTCGGCGGGACGATGCACGAGTACATCGGTCGCGATAAGGCGCTCGATCTGATGCACTATGTCGACAAGATCAACGTAGAGAACGGCGGTGAGGAAACCAAGCTCTATACCACCGCAGGTACGGATTTCAAAAAGATCTGTACCCAGAACAAGCTCAAGCTGCTCGACGCTTCCGTTCGACACCTCGGCACAGACATCAACTACATCGTGCTCGGCAACATCTACAGCAAGATCGCCGACACCATCGACTTTCACTTCAACACCCCGGTCGAACATATCGAGATCATCGACGGCGGCTACCGTATTCACCACAAAAACGGCTGTGACGACTGCAAAGACTGTATCGTATCGGTCGGCAGATCGGGTTCGAAATGGATGGAAAAGGTCTGTGAAGAGCTGGATATCAGCACAAAGTCCAACCGCGTGGATATCGGCGTACGCGTAGAGCTTCCGGCGGTCATCTTCTCGCATCTGACAGACGAGCTTTACGAAAGCAAGATCGTTTATCGTACCGAGAAATTTGAGGACAATGTGCGCACCTTCTGCATGAACCCGAACGGTATCGTCGTCAACGAGAACACCAACGGGATCGTCACCGTCAACGGTCACAGCTTTGAGGATCCCTCCAAGAAAACCGAGAACACCAACTTCGCTCTTTTGGTCAGCAAGCACTTCTCGGAACCGTTCGAGGATTCTAACGGCTACGGCGAGAGTATCGCGATGCTGAGCAACATGCTCGGCGGCGGCGTGATCGTGCAACGTTTCGGCGATCTGGAGCGCGGCAGACGCTCCAACCACAAACGTATCGAAGAAAGCACCGTGCGTCCGACCCTGCAGGCTACTCCCGGCGACCTCAGCCTGGTACTGCCCAAGCGTATCCTTGACGATATCATCGAGATGATCTACGCGCTCGATAAGATCGCGCCGGGTACGGCGAACGACGACACCCTGCTCTACGGCGTGGAGGTCAAGTTCTACAACATGGAGGTCGCTCTTGATGAAAACCTCGAGACGAAACACAAGGGGCTGTACGTCATCGGCGACGGCTCCGGCGTCACCCATTCCCTCTCCCACGCTTCCGCAAGCGGCGTCTATGTCGCGCAGAAGATCATGGAACATATATGATACCCCGAAGATACAAAACACCCCTTTGTCGATGGACAAAGGGGTTTGTTTTATATAATCAATCTCTGTATCTGATCAATCTCTGTATCTGCGTCTGGCTCTCTCGCGGCGCATACGCTTTTTACGGGCGGATGACGCGGCGATCAAGAAGATGATCAAGGCGATCAGAACGACCGCGATCACGATGATCAGAACCGGATGGGACTTGAACCATTCTCCGAGATTATGGAAAAACAGCTTCATCTGATCCTGTTCTACAGTCTTGGACGCTACGATGTTGGTCGTGCCGACCGTCATATCATCATAATATACGGTTGCGGTACCGAGCGCCTGTCCTTGTGTGATCGGGGCTTCGAAGCTGTCCTCACAGCTGACCTCTACTTTAATCAAATTCTTGTCATAGCTGTTCGGAAGCAGCGCTGTCAGCTGACCCCCGGGAACAAGGTTGAGCTTATCATCATCCCTGCCGAACTTGACGTCGACAGTTTTGACGACGTCCTGTGAGCCGTAAACGACCTGCTGACCGAGGTTGGTATACGCCCAGTCGTAGAGCTTGGCGGTATCGAGCATCGCGTAGTTGACGTCCTCTTCAAAAGAATACTGAGCGCCCAGAGCGATACACAAGTAGGTGAAATCGTCCTTCTCAGCGGTCGTCACCAGACACTTGCCCGCTTCATCGGTGTAGCCGGTCTTGATGCCCTTGGTGTAGGAATAATAGTACTTGCCGCCCTGCTCGGTGGAGCTGAGCATATAATTGGTGTTGGTGATCGGCTGGGTGAACCGCGAGGGCGTGTAGCTCAAGGTGTTGGTGATCTCCATAAAGCCCGGCAGAGTACGCGCGTACTTCGCGATCGCCGCCATATCTCTCGCGGTGGTGTAGTGGTTCGGGTCGTGCAGACCGTGGGGGTTCACAAAATGGGTATCCTTACAGCCGAGCTCAGCCGCCTTGCTGTTCATCATCTCCACAAAACCGGGAATACCGCTGCCGACGAAATCTGCCAGCACCAAAGCGGCGTCGTTGCCGGAAGGGAGCATCATACCGTAGAGCAGCTCGCGGATGGAATACTGCTCACCGACATGATCGGAAAGTCCCATCACGGTGCTCTCGGGATCCAGCCCCGTCAGCACATCTTCTTTGATATCGACCATCGTACCGTCGAGATCGGACACATGATCGGCGACCACGACATAGGTCATGATTTTCGTGGTGGAGGCGGGATACATCCGCGTATCGGCGCTTTTTTCATAAACGACCGCTCCGGTATCGAGGTTCTCAAAATAGACAGCAGAGGACACGGTCTCGACGTTACAGCCGTAGTCGACCGCCGAAGCGGAGATCGCCGTCACAAAAACAGCGGCTACCGCGAGGAGGATACATATAACTCGTTTCATAACAATTCCCCAATCATAGTGAGATCGCAGATCATTTCTTAGCCTTGATGCGCTTTTCTTCTCCGTTGATCAATCGTTTGAGATTATCCTTGTGGCGGAAGATGATGATCGCGCCGACCAGGAAGGCGCAGCCGGTGGATATCAGTACAAAACGAAAGCGCAGCTCGTTCTCAGTGCCGAGATTCGGCAGATAATCCAAGAAGTAGGTGATCAGCACCGTATAAACAGGATACAGTCCCGCGCAGATGATAGAACCTAAAGAGATCAGCTTGGTGGCGAAGAAGATGATCAGGAAGGTTCCCAAGACGATCAGGAACACACGCCAGTCGACGACCAGCATCAGCGCGTTCGCCGTGACGACGCTCTTGCCGCCCCTGAATCCGTAATAGATCGGGAAAGAATGACCGAGGATGACGAACAGCCCGGCGAGATAACGGCCGTAGATGACATACTCCACCGGCGCGACGTCGTTGGTGACGGTCAGCTGTGAGAAGATCCACCAGCCGATCAGAACGCCTATGATCCCCTTGAGGTAGTCGCAGACGATCGTCGCGATTGCGGGGCCTTTACCGACAGAACGCAGAACGTTCGTAAAGCCCGCGTTACCGGAGCCCATCGTGCGGATATCCTTGCCGGTTTTCAGACGGGTGATGATGATCGCGGGATTCAAACTGCCGATCAAATACGCGATGATCATGGTAGCTAACGTTCGGATAATCAGTTCTACAGTCACTTGTTATTCCTCTCCCTTATGATAAATCTGATCGGTGTACCGCTGAAGTCGAAGGCTTCGCGCAGGCGGTTTTCAAGATATCTCTGATACGAGAAATGAAACAGCTCCGCGTTGTTGCAGAAGAAGATGAAGGTCGGAGGCTTGACAGAGGTCTGGGTCATATAATAGATCTTCAGCCGTTTGCCCTTATCGGTTGGCGGCTGCACGCGGGCGGTAGCGTTGGCGAGCAGGTCGTTCAAGAGACCTGTCGTGATGCGCATCGCCGAGGTGTTGGTCACATGCACGATGTTCTCGAAAAGATTGTCGAGGCGCTGGCCGGTTTTCGCGGAGATGAATACAGAAGGGGCATAGCTCATGAAGGCAAAGTCACGCTCGATATCCTTGCGGAAGTTCTGCATGGTCTTGTCATCCTTCTCGATCGCGTCCCACTTGTTGACGGCGATGACACAGGCTTTTCCGGCGTCGAGCGCCAATCCGGCGACCTTGGTGTCCTGTTCGGTGATACCGGTCTCGGCGTCGAGCATGATGACGCAAACGTCACAGCGTTCGATCGCCATCTTCGCGCGCAGGATAGAGTAGTGCTCGATCTGGTCGTGGATCTTGCTCTTGCGGCGCATGCCGGCGGTGTCGATGAGGTTGAAGATCCCGTGCTTGTTCTCGATCATAGTGTCGATGCTGTCGCGGGTCGTACCGGCGATATTCGAGACGATACAGCGGTTCTCTCCGGTGATCTTGTTGATCAGCGAGGATTTGCCGACGTTCGGTCTGCCGATGACGGCTACCGAAATGACCTCGGGATCTGTCTCATCCTCGGTATCTCCGTCGAGCTGATCAAACACAGCGTCCAAGAGATCGCCCGTACCGTGACCATGCACGGAGGAAACGGCGATCGGCTCAAGGGGCAGCTTATAGAATTCGTAAAATTCCGGCGGCGGGTCGCCGATGGAATCGCATTTGTTCACACACAGCACCAGGGGCTTGTTGCTCTTGATAAGCATGTGGGCGACCTCTTCGTCGGTCGCTACCAGTCCGGATCGCACATCCGTCACCATGATGATGACGTCGGCGGTATCGATGGCGAGCTGTGCCTGCTCGCGCATCTGGGAAAGAATGATATCGTCCGAAAAAGGCTCTATACCGCCGGTGTCGATGAGCAGGGCTTTTCTGCCGCTCCACTCGACGTCGCCGTAGATACGGTCGCGGGTCACGCCCGGGGTATCGTCGACGATAGAGATACGCTGACCGACGAGCTTATTGAACAGGGTGCTTTTGCCGACGTTCGGTCTGCCGACGATCGCGATAACGGGTTTAGACATCTTCCCCCTCCTCTCCTAAAATGGCATCCAGTAACATTTTTCCGTCGTTATGGATGGGTAGTACTTCTATATTCAGCTTCCTTTTGACGTCGTCGATATGGACGTCGTCCAGGAAGAGGTCGTTTTCAAATCGTAACATCGCCGAAGAGATGAGCAGAACATCTCCCAGCGGTTTTCCTTTCAGCTGAGCGATCAAATCCTTGCCGACGATCAGCCCGCTGACGTTGATATTGTCACCGAAAAAGTCGTTGACGATCGGATAGACCCGGATCCTGACACGGGGATACTTTGCTTCCACCGCGTCCATCAGCTCTCGAAGATACGGCGCGGCGGAGGTGCCGCAGGCGACGGAAACAATCCTTTGGAGAAAGTCGTCAGCCTCCCGCCGGTCGAGTTCCGCCAAAAGATCCTCTTTGAGCATGGCGATCAGTCCGATCCCGTTCTCGATCGCTTCAAAGTCGCCGTAAAAGGAAGCGTCGGGGATGGCATACCCCGCCTTGATATACAGCTCATCGGCGGCGTAGGCGATGCGCTTGCCCTTCGTTTTCAGACACATATCGCCGAATTCCTCCAGGATATCGACGGTCTCACGGGCTTTTTCTTTCGTAAACGGGGTCAGCTCAGCCAGCCCCTCGCGGTACTTCGTCAGTCCGACAGGCACGACCGCGATCAGATTGACGTTCATATCATAAAGATCTTTTAAGGAGCGTTTCAGCTCGTCGCCGTCGTTCCATCCGGGGCAGCAGACGATCTGGGTGTTGATCGCGATATCGTGCTCCGAAAATCGCTTGAGGATAGAGAGCGAATCTCCGGCGAAGCGGTTGCCCATCATCTTCACGCGCAGCGCGGGGTTGGTGGTATGGACGCTGACGTTGATCGGGCTGATGTGCATCTTGATGATGCGGCTGATCTCATGCTCGCTTAAGTTGGTCAGCGTAACATAATTGCCGAACAGAAAGGACAGACGGCTGTCATCATCCTTGAAATACAGGCTTTCACGCAGTCCCTTCGGGAGCTGGTCGATGAAGCAGAAGACGCACTTATTGCGGCAGGACTTCTCTTTATCCATGAGGTAAGTATCAAATTCCAGCCCCAGTTCCTCATACTCGGGCTTACGCACCTTGACGGTATGAACCTCGCCGCGGATATCGCGGATTTTTAATTCTAATTCGGAATCAAGCTGATAAAAGCGATAATCCAGCACATCAACGATATCGTTGCCGTTGATCGAGAGCAGGGTATCCCCCGCCTCACAGCCGGCGCGTTCGGCGTAGCTATGGCGGATGACTTCTTTAATTGTAACAGCCATAGCGAACCTCCGAGCTTTGTGAATAAAACAAAAGGGCGGTCAGTTATCCTACTGCCCGCCTGTTTCTTTTGTTAACAGATATGATCAGTCAGCGTCCTTGACGATGACCTGTCTACCCCTGTACATGCCGCAGTTGGGGCATACCTTATGGGGAGCCTTGTACTCACCGCACTCGGGGCAAATAGACAGAGCAGGAGCCTGGAGCTTCCAAACATTGGATCTTCTCTTCATTTTACGAGCATGTGAATGTTTTCTTGCCGGTACAGCCATGAAAAACCCTCCTTACATATATCATCTTTACTTTAATAACTCTTTGAGCGCCTCAAGACGGGGATCGATCTCTTTCTTATCGCAGCCGCAGTCGCCCAAGTTAAGATTATGTCCACATTTTTGACAGAGACCTTGACAGTCTCCCCTGCAAAGGAACTTGGTCGGCAGCTCTAAGAAGATATCGGATGATACGAGTTCATCTAAATCCAGGCTGAGGTCGGGCGCTTCGATGTAATCGTCGTTGAAATCCTCCTCAAGATTCTCGATGATCTTGTGAGTGAAGTGATAGTCAAAACGACGCTCGATAGGAACCAGACAGCGGTCGCAAGCGGTGTGATACACAAAAGCGGTATTGATCGTCAGCGTGACCATACCTGCCTTGTTCTCGACATGGGCGGTGATCTCAACAGGAGAATTGAATGGATGTTCTCCATAGATCTCGACGTCGTCCATCGAGAGCGTATAACTGACGTCTTGACTGGCGCCGTCGGAAACGAAAATGTCTTTCAAATCTAACAGCATAAGCCCTCCGCACAGTTATCTACATTAAAACGCTACTAGTTATTATAATAAAGGTGATAAATTTTGTCAAGTAAAAATCTTGTAAATCAACAGGATTTTTCTGACCTTTTTCTATAAAAAGTGCGACAGAACGACCGCGGGAGATCGTTCACTCCTGTCTGAGACTTCGGCAGGTGGAGAGCCGGTAGGACCCGGGTGGAGTTGAGATAGAAGAACTCCACCTGATATTTTGGCTTATCTATGCGGTTTTTCGGCATTTGGGTGGAGTTGGTGGACTTGTTTTCAATTCGTCTTTGACATTGTATTTACACACCGTCTTTATCTCCTATATCTCCTATTCGCGCAAATGACGCCGAGAAATCAAAAGGACTCCACCAACTCCACCAAACTCCACCTCAGCCCGCATGAACAGTGGTTTTCCGGGGGTAGGAGTCAGCAAAAGGGCTCCACCAAACTCCACCCAACTCCACCTCGTGATGATCGAATAAACTTCCCCGGTGCAAGCAGCGGGGTATTTGACCCTTTTAATCGGTTGAGATTGCCACGGCTCTTGCGAGCCTCGCAATGACATTTTCATAAGCG
>CADAUE010000064.1 GCA_902790985.1 uncultured Ruminococcus sp. | reverse complement strand
GACCTGTCCCCATCTCAAGGTCGACGTCAAGAATCCCGAGGTCACCGTCACCGTCGAGGTACGCGACTTCGGCGCCTATATCCGCTGCGCGACTATCCGCGGACAAGGCGGCATGCCCGTAGGCACGTCGGGGCTGGCGACCGTGCTGATCAGCGGCGGTATCGACTCACCCGTCGCGGCATATATGATGGCGAAACGCGGACTGAAGCTCAACGCCGTCCACTTTGAATCGCCCCCCTATACCTCCGAACGCGCGCGCTTGAAGGTCGAAAAGCTCCTAAAACAGGTCAGCCGTTACGCGGGCTCCATCGAGATGCACACCGTACCGCTGACAAAGGTACAGGAAACCATGCGCGACCGCTGTCCCGAGGAGCTGTTCACCATCCTGCTCCGACGCGTGATGATGAAGATCGCCACCCGCATCGCGAACGAAACCAAGTCCGGCGCGCTGATCACCGGCGAGAGTCTCGGACAGGTCGCGTCACAGACGATGTACGCGCTGAACTGCACCAACGCGGCGGCGGGCAAGATCGTGTTCCGACCGCTCATCGGCATGGACAAGCAGGAGATCATCAATATCTCGCGCCGTATCGGGTGCTTCGAGACCTCGATCGAGCCGTACGAGGACTGCTGTACCGTCTTTACACCGAAGCATCCGCGCACCAAGCCGATCCTGCACTTTGTCGAGCAGGCGGAGCGTGAAGCACAGCTTGACGAGCTGATCGAAGAAGCGATCGCGAACACCTCGGTCAAGACCATCGATTTTTGATGAATCACCTGCGGCATGCGCCGTGAACTCAACACCTATCCCACCGAAAAAGAGGATTCATATGTATCAATGTGAATTGTTTTCCGTCAAAAAGAATAACGCCGAAGATCTCAAAAGCGTTGAGCGGGAGCTGTCCTCCGTCCTGTCAGGCCGCGGCGCACAGCTGAAAGGCATGACCGAGATCGCCCCGAACCCGGGGAAGCTGTCCGACGCCGTCATGAAGTTCCTTACGGACGACAGCCGCGACATGTTCGTTTTCATGAACGTGCCGGACGCCGACGGAGCCGACGACTTCCGCCGCCTGTTCTACCGTCTGATCGACGAGCTGCAGGCGAACGTCAAGACCGGCGAACAGCACAAGGGGCTGACCCCGAAGATCAAGGTAAGCTCTCTGGGAGACCTCGGAAACGGCCGCAAGGGCTACTGCTTTTCCTACGGCGGCAAGCGATTTCTCGCCCTGCCGACCCTCACAGCGACCGGCAAAGACGCGCAGACGCTCCTCTTTGACGCGCTGAGCGGCAGCGAAGAGGTCTTTGCCAAAAACGCCGACAAATATCCCGAGGGCGTCGCGTTCTATGACAAACAAGGGAACGAAGCCGACCCCTCTCTGAACCGCGATCTCGACATCTCGTTTGCTGCAGTGCCGAAGAAACAGGGCTTCTTCAAGTCCTTTATCCCGCTCAAGGAAGATCCCAAGAAGCTCAAGATCCGCAAGATCATCGTGCTGGTCGCGATCGCCGTATTCATCGGCGCGCTGATCTATGTGCTGGAGTTCTTCGTCTTCGGGCCCATGCGCAACAACGCCGTCACCAGCGAGATCCAGGAGATCGCCTACAGCAAGTCCGATTCCGGCGACGAGGACAGCGGCCCCGCGCAGGACTGGGACGCCCTCAAGGAGATCAACGACGAGATCGTCGGCTGGATCACCATCCCCGACACCGTCATCGACTATCCCGTGCTGTACCACGAAGGCGACGACCGCTACAACCAGTACTACCTCAAGCGCAATTATAAGAAAGAAAGCTCCGAGTACGGCAGCATCTTCGTCGACTACCGCTCCACCGACGGCACCTCCTCGCGCAACGTCATCATGCACGGTCACGACATGAACGACGGCAGCATGTTCGCCGGTATGCTCAAATACAGCCCCAAGGGCGACCTCAAGGGCGACCTCGAATACTATCAGGAGCACCCCGTCATCACCTTCAACACCCCCGACGGCGACGCAAAGTACAAGATCATCTCCGTCTACAAGACCTCGACACGCTATGAGCACGGCGAGTTCTTCAACTATATGCAGGGCGAATTCAACTCCGACGCGGAGTTCATGAACTTCGTCTACAACAGCCGCATCCGCTCGTTCTTCAACATCCCCGTCACCTGTAACGAGGACGATCAGATCATCACCCTGTCCACCTGCTGCTACGAGTTCTACCAGTGGCGCTGCGTCATCGTGGCGCGCAAGGTGCGCCCCGGCGAGGACGAGAACGTGGACGTCGAGCTCGCGACGCGCAACTCCTCTCCCCTGTTCCCCGACGTCTACTACGGTCGCTACGGCGGCGAGCGTCCCGACCCCGGTACGTTCAAGAGCGCGATGAAGGACGGTAACGTCGACTGGTACGACGGCAAGGGCGATCTGGAGGGCTCCGAGGATCTGACCGCGACGGTTGCGTCCAACCCCACCGAACCGCCCACAGAAGCGCCTAAGAAGAACGCTCCCAAGCCCACCGAGCCGCCTGTCGTCACCTACTACCCCGTCACTTATCGCAACTATGACGGCTCCCAGTACGCGGCGTATAACGTCAAGGAGGGCGATCCCGTGCCCGTGCCCGACGGCACGCCCGGCATCCCGCCCGACGACGAGTACTACACCTACACCTTCACCGGATGGAACCGCGACGTCAGCGGCGTCGACTTCGACCACCTCAACGTGGGCGTAGAGATCTATCCGAACTTTGAAGCGACCGAGAGGTGACCCATGAAATACGATCTGATCTTTTACCTGTCGAAAAAGACCTCCTACTGTGAAAAAGCGCTGAAAAAAGCGCTGAACAACATCGGCGGCGAAGCGAGGCGCATCACCGCGGCGACAACGCCCGTCGCGCTGGGAGAAGAGGTCGCGAACAGCCTCAGACTCTGTCCGCTGGCGGTCATCATCGGGGGCTTCAACTCCGTCTATGACGACAACCTCGCGACCGTGCTGTCACGGGTCTTCTCCAACTCTAAGCTGACCCTGTCGAACATGCGTAAGCTAAGCGCTGACAACGGCACGCAGGGCTATATCGTCCGCGACAAAAACCAGATCCTCTTAGCTCTGCCCGACAGCCCCGAGGCGATCACGCAGATGCTCTCGGACGACCTGCTGGGGTATATGGAGGAGAAGCTTTCTCCGGAAAACAGAGAACAGAGAACAGGGAACGGTTAACGGTGTCGGGAAAGCCTAACGGCTTTTGATACTAATGCTGGTATTGGATTGGCAGCATTTACATCGTATACTCTTTCACAGCAAGAGATAGCATGGGAAACCGAAAACAAAGAAAAATGGGGGTGCTATTATTGGTAAAGCCTATAAAGTGGATTTATATTTTATACCAAGGCGCTCTGATCATTGCAACTTTAGTTAATGTCTTTTACTGGTTCATAGTGCGGAAAACTTTTTTCTTCACCAGTATCATACTTCTTTTCCTTCCCATAGATAGGTTCAGCACTTCACATAATATTCTCCATCTGGTTTTCTTCTTTTTATTCTTAATATTGACTGTTTTTTCATACATTAAAATGATACCGGAGCTTCTTTACAGTCAAAAGGTTCGCTTGCCATATACGCTTGCAAATATGTTTTGGTTTTTTGTCACGACATGGGGAACAATTATGATAAGTGTTTTCACGAAATCATACAGCATATTAGACAATGATCTTTATGGTTTGAAATTGTTTATCGTCCCTAATGCTACGTTTATTATTCTATTCGTATTAGTCGTGGCTCTTTGGGGCGTTAGAAGAGAAGAAAGATTTCAGTTAAGAGCTACCGGCAATGAACAGATAATAAGGACGGCTAAGGGGCCTCTGGTTTTTGTATCGGGGTGTACGCTCCTGTGCTTTGTGATGTGGTATCTCGGATCTCCTTTTTCGACGGCACAGTACATTTTGTACGCTTTCTGTTTGTTTGTTTTGATAATCAGCTTTATTGCAACGATAACCGAAACGAAAAGACTGAATAAAAAAGAGCCCTCCTCTGACGAGCATAACAAAAAGCTTATTGTCCTTCATATAGCTGCTCTTTTAGGACTTGCGGTGTCTTTTGGTTGTATGAAGCTTCTCGATAATTTTGTAATAAAATAAAGCGATCTGCGTTAATGAATCCATAGAAATGCAGATGAGAGATATAAATAAGTTAATACTGGCAGATCTTATAGATGATTCAAATGGAAGTTTATCAATAAGTTATCCAGATGAATCTCAATTATGGGGAGAAACTATTATAAATATGAATTGTTAAAAGGTTAGCTAAATATGAAAACAACATTTATCTCGATTCTCGTCTTTCTTATGATACTTCTAAGTGGGTGTCAGACAGCTAATACAGTTTATTTCGATGAATCGGAATCCATAAAACAAGCTGATTCTTTCTGGTATACAACAGCAATTGTTTCAAACAGTGGAAATTGCTATGTTAAAGGTGATCTTACGGATTCTATTAACTATGGAGTAAAAGATGTTCCGCCATCTCTTCTGATGAAGAATGGTTTTATTAGATTGTATGATAAGGGAGATGCAGCAAACATAAATATTACTTCAGTTGGCGGTTGTATCACAACAGAATCAAATGATGTTTATATTTTCCTAAATAAATCAGTGGAAAATGCTGTTCCTACCTATCTTTGTTCGGGATATACACAAGCGTATTTATGGGACGATACGCATATTTATCTTCTTTCGGATAAAGGTGAATTTGGGTATACCAGCCTTAACAATCCCAACTCTTTTACTAAAATTGCACATAATATAAAAAAATTCAGAATCTCATCCAAAGAAAGTACTGACCCGACAATATTTGTTTTATCAGAAAACGATAAATTATATATATTGGATTATAACGAAGAATTCAATGAAAGCGAACATTACATTGATAATGTTATTGAATTTGATCTCCTTGTTCCACATACCAAGCTGAGCATATTAAGTATTCTCACAAAAGAACATGACGCCTTTTGCCGATTCGGGGATTACCCGCTAAACTACGAAGGTATCAATGAACGAAACTTTGAAAAGATCGGAGAAAACATATCATCCGTAACTTCATATGGAAAAGGAGTGGCTATGATAGATAAACAAGGCAGAGCTTCGCTTTATGGATATGGGTTTAAGTCAAATTCGGAAAGTGGACAATTTTTTCACAGCGAAGTTGTATTCGAAAATGTTAAGGCGGTATTTGGAGGCGACTATTATCTGATTGTTATAATGAGTGATGACACATATTTATATTTCGGTAGAGACTCCTATACTAATGAATATACACGAATCACACATTGAAGAGATTAAATGGGTTTTTTCTTTTGAATACAAAAATGAATACAGTTTCTACTTGAACAATAATATGTCAAAGGTTTTTACTCTCACCCAGTTTTGAAATAATAGTACAGAATAATTAACACCAACTGCTTGCCGGGCTTAATTGCTACTTAGTATAAAACAGTAACGCTCACGACTCTTTGATAGAGCCATGAGCGTTATTTTTATATCCGTATCTAATTCGGGTGCGGGCAAAGCCCGCCCTCAACCATTCACCATTCACTATTCACCATTCATCAAACATCATGCCATCAAATCACACACAAGGTCGCTGATCTCGGCAGGGTTTTCGAGTGACAGACCGTTGATCAGCCTAGCCTGCGCATAGAGGATCTTGCTGTACTCGGTGAGCTTCTCCTTGTCGTTTTCAAAGAGAGAAAGCAGCTTCTCTTTGATCGGGTGCTCCATGTTGATCTCCAGCACGGTCTGAGCCTTGATGTTCTGACCCTCCGCGCCGGGCATCTTGTTGAGGATCTGTTCCATACCGACCGACACGTTGCCCTCGCTGGACAGGCATACGGCGTGGTTCTTGAGGGTGTTGGTATAGCGCACCTTCTCCACCTTGTCGCCGATAGCTTCTTTCATGAATTTGAACAGCTCTTCGGACTTATCGTTTTCTTCCTTGAGCTGTGCCTTCTCCTCTTCGTCGCCGAGATCGAGGTTGTCGGTACAGACGTTGAGGAAGGCTTTGTTATCGTAATTCTGCAGGATCTGCACGCAGAACTCGTCGATATCCTCGGTGAGGTACAGCACCTCATAGCCCTTGGCGATGACACTCTCCACCTGCGGGAGCATGGCGATCTTCTCGACCGTCTCGCCGACAGCGTAGTAGATCTTGTCCTGTCCCTCACGACAGCGGTCTATATATTCTTTCAAAGAAGTATACTTGCCCTCGTTCGACGATTTGAAGAGCAAGAGGTCTTGCAGCTCGTCCTTGTTCACGCCGAAGGAGCTGTACACGCCCCACTTGAGCTGAGCACCGAATTCCTTGAAGAATTTTTCGTAATTCTCACGGTCGGTCTTGAGCATTTTACTAAG
Organism: uncultured Ruminococcus sp.; assembly: GCA_902790985.1. GTDB lineage: Bacteria > Bacillota > Clostridia > Oscillospirales > Acutalibacteraceae > Ruminococcoides. The sequence goes on along the minus strand of CADAUE010000064.1, from coordinate 3,271 downwards.
CTCCGAGGCGATCTTTTTCTCCAGCGCCTTGGCGATGATCTTCAGCTGACGGTCATGCTGGAGCATTTCACGCGAGATGTTTAGGCTCAGATCAGCGCTGTCCACCAGACCCTTGACAAAGCTGAAATGGTCGGGAAGCAGGTCCTTGCACTTCTCCATGATCATGACGGAGGAAGAATAGAGCTGCAAGCCCTTTTCAAAATCGCGGCTGTAGTAATCATACGGCGCGTGAGCGGGGATGAAAAGCAGTGCGGTATAGGTCGCCGTGCCCTCGGTGGACTGGCGAATGACCTTGAGGGGCGCTTCATAGTCGCTGAACTTCGCCTTATAATAATCGGCGTACTCCTCGTCGGTAACCTTACTCTGCGGCTTCTTCCAGATGGGGGTCATGCTGTTGAGGGTCTCGTCCTCGAAAACGTCCTCATACTCGTTCTCCGTGCCCTCTTTCTTCTGCTTATGGGAGGTGAGCATCTTGATCGGGTAGCGGATGTAGTCGCTGTACTTCTTGATCAGCTCGCGGATCCGGTAGGTCTCGAGGAACTCGCCGTACTTCTCTTCGTCGGTATCGTCCTTGATGTGCAGGGTGATAACCGTGCCGGCAGTATCCTTATCGCAGGGCTTGACGGTGTAGCCGTCCGCGCCCGAGGATTCCCAGATAAAGGCTTCATCCGCGCCGAAGGCTTTGCTCTCCACCTTGATGTTGTCGGCGACCATGAACGCCGAGTAGAAGCCTACGCCGAACTGACCGATGATGTCGATGTTCTCGTTCTTGTTCTCGTCGTCGGACTTGAAGTCCAGCGAGCCGGAGTGAGCGATCGTGCCGAGGTTGTTCTCCAGCTCCTCTTTGGTCATGCCGATACCGTTGTCGGTGATCTTGAGGATGCGGTTCTCCTTATCGACGTCCAGACGGATGACAAAATCATCGTGATTCAGCCCCACGCTGTCGTCGGTGAGAGAGCGGAAATAGAGCTTGTCGATCGCGTCGGAGGCGTTCGAGATCAGCTCGCGGAGAAAGATCTCCTTGTGGGTGTAGATGGAGTTGACCATCATATCGAGCAGTTTTTTAGATTCGGTCTTGAATTGCTTTTTCGCCATATGTATTACCTCTTTTTTGGATAATAGTGAATAGATAATAGATAACAGTGAAGGGAAACGCTTCGCGTTTTAGATTCTATACTGCAGAACGGAAATGTTTCCGATCACATATGAATCGGGTGAGTCGAAGCCCTCTCACAACTGTTATCTGTTATCTATTCTCTGTTCTCTATTTTATTATACTCCAAAATTTAGCACTGTCAAGCCGAGAGTGCTAATTCTTTTTGAACCTTTTGTGAATTTTAGAGCTGAATACAATACTATAATACTAATCCTTAACCAAAAAGAGCTGTCCCTTTCGGAACAGCTCCTGTTTATCGGTTGAGATTGCCACAGGCTAAATGACAATCTTATTTGATAACTCTGAATCTGACGATACCGTCGATACCCTTGATCGCGTCCTCTGCGTCAGCGTTCGCGCCGGTGGCGTCGATGATGGTGTAGGCGTAGTCGCCGCGGCTCTTGTTCTCCATATTCTCTACATTACCGCCGATCGCCTCGAGGAACTTGGAGATGATCTTCGGGGTATTCTGGTGGAAGATGCAGAAGCGGATATCGCCGCTCTTGGGCATGGACACGTTCGGGAAGTTGACGGAGTTCTTGACGTTGCCCAGCTCTAAATACTGCTTGACCTCGTCAGCCGCCATGATCGCGCAGTTGTCCTCGCTCTCGGGGGTAGAAGCGCCCAGGTGAGGCAGAGCGACAACGCCGTCGACGCCGATCAGATCCTGCGTCGCGAAGTCGGTGACGTAAGATGCGATCTTGCCGTTCTTGAGACCCTCGATGATGTCGGCGGAGTTGACCAGACCGTCGCGGGAGAAGTTGAGGATGCGCACCTCGTCCTTCATCTTCGCGATGTTCTCGGCATTGACCATGCCGCGGGTGCCGTCGTTGAGGGGCAGATGGTAGGTGACATAGTCAGCCTGCGCATACAGCTCGTCGAGATTCGTCACGGTGGTGACGTGACGGGAAAGGTGCAGAGCCGCGTCAACGCTGAGGTAGGGATCGTAGCCGACAACGTGCATATGCAGCGCTCTTGCCGCGTTCGCGACCAGTACGCCGATCGCGCCTAAACCGACTACGCCGAGGGTCTTGCCCTTGATCTCGGGACCGACGAACTGGCTCTTGCCCTTCTCAACGGTCTTGAGGCAGTTGGGGTCGTCCTTCAAGGTTTTGTTCCACGCGATACCCTCAGAGAGCTTACGCGATCCCAGCAGCATGCCGGCGATGACCAGCTCCATAACGGCGTTGGCGTTCGCGCCGGGGGTGTTGAAGACGCAGATACCCTTTTCGGTGCACTTGTCAAGCGGAATGTTGTTGACGCCCGCGCCGGCACGCGCGATCGCGAGCAGGCTCTCGGGCAGCTCCATGTCATGCATGGAAGCGGAGCGGACGAGGATGCCGTCGGGAGCGTCGCACTCGTCTACACAGTTATAGTTCTCGCCCAGTCTGTCGGTGCCGACAGCGGCGATCTTGTTTAATTTCAGAATGTTATACATGATAATCCCCTTATTTAGGAGTGAGGAGTTAGGAGTGAGGAGTCAGGAATCAGGTGAGGACAGCGTCCTCCCTCAACCATTCACCATTCACCATTCACCCTTCACCAAAATTACTTGTTTTCTTCTTCAAACTTCTTCATGAAAGCGACGAGCTTCTCTACGCCCTCATACGGCATGGCGTTGTAGATAGAAGCGCGCATACCGCCTACCGAGCGGTGACCCTTGATGTTGACGAAGCCTGCTTCCTTAGCGGCAGCGACGAACTTTGCGTCGAGGTCGGCGTCACCGGTGACAAACGGAACGTTCATCAGCGAACGGTCCTCGGGAACAACGGTACCCTTGAACATCTCGGAGGAATCGAGGAAGTCATACAGCAGCTTTGCTTTACGCTCGTTGAGCTCCTTCATCTTCGTAAGCCCCCCGATCTCGTTCTTGATCCACTCGAGGACGAGCTTGGTCATGTAGATGTTGTAGCAGGGCGGGGTGTTGAACATGGAGCCGTTGTCGGCATGGATCTGATAGTTGAGCATGGTCGGGCAGATATCTCTCGCCTTGCCGAGAAGATCCTCGCGGATGATACAGATGGTCACGCCCGCGGGAGCCACGTTCTTCTGAGCGCCGCCGTAGAGCATACCGAAGTTGGAGACGTCGATCGGCTCGGAAAGAATGCAGGAAGA
>CADAUE010000063.1 GCA_902790985.1 uncultured Ruminococcus sp. | reverse complement strand
AATCTTTCTAATCCATCCATTTCTTACCACCCTTCTATGTTATACCATATTCGGGTTGTAATAGTATTTACATTTTTATGACAGAATTAGATTGACGTGCGATTTTTGTCAGCTCAGAACAAAAAGCAGTACCGTATAGATGATGTATAAAACGAGCGAGAGGATCCCCTGCGTGCGGAAGAATCTGCCTTTGACAAGGGCAGGGATCAGCAGCAGGCTTGCAGAGAGCAGACAGAACGGCAGGTCGATCATCAGCGTTGAGCGGCTCACGGGGAGGACGCCGCCCTGTACCGCGGCGCAGAGCGGCAGGATCAGCAGCATGTCGATGATGTTCGCGCCGAGGATGTTGCCGACGGTGAGGGACGCTTTGCGTTTGACGATCGCGGAGACCGCCGTCACCAGCTCGGGCAGAGAGGTGCCGACGGCGATCATCGTCAGCGAGACGATGCGCTCGTCGATATGCAGGATCTCGCGGGCGATCACGGTGCCGTTGTCTACCAAAAGGCGTGAGCCGAGGATGACGGCGGCGGCTCCGAGGAGAAAAAAGAGAATGCTCCCGGGAAGAGAAGCGCCCGCGGCGGCGGTCTGACCCGTCCTGTCACGCTTAGCCGAGCGGATGTTCTCCCATACGAACACGCCGAACAGGAGCGCGAGCCCCATACAGCCGATCGGGGTCAGCATGCCCGACAGCCCTGTCAGCCACAGGACGATGATCGACAAGAGCAGCAGAGCGGTCTTAGGCAGCCAGCGCGCGCGGTCGATGGACGCGGGCAGGAAGATGACCGACAGGGCGAGGATCATCGCGGTGTTGGCGGTGACGGAGCCGATCGCGTTGCCTGCCGCCATCTCCGTCTGACCCTTGCAGGCAGCGGTCACGGAGACGATGATCTCGGGCAGGGTGGTGGCGAAGGACACGACCGTCGCGCCGATGATGAACGGCGGTATCCCCGACATGGCGGCGATATCGGACGCCGCGTCAACAAAACGGTCTCCCCCGCGGATGATCAGCAGCAGTCCGAATATGAACAGGAAAAATGTCAGAAAGGGTTGGATAGGATCACCTCTTTAGAGTGAGGAGTGAGGAGTGAGGAGTTAGGAGTTAGGAGTTAGGAATTAGGAATTAGGAATGAGGAATGTCGGGAAAGCCTGACAGCTTTTGGATTTGTACAACTACAGCTTACAACGGCGCACCTGTCTCTGTATAAAAGCAAAATTACTTTCAATGGGTGAGGGCGAAGCCCTCCATTAACTCCTCACTCCTCACTCCTCACTAAAAAAGCCTTCAGCATATTTCTATGCCAAAGGCGGGGGTTCTATGACCTGTTCAGTTTTTGGAGAAGATACAGCCGCAGTAGTTCTGGCGGTAGAGGTCATACTCGCGGCTCAGCTCGATGGAGCGCTTGTAGCCCTCTTTCTTCTTGAAGTCGGAGCAAAGGTAGCTGACGCCGTACTCCTCAGCGAGCTTCTCGCCGATGCGGTTCAGCACCTCGGCGTTTTTCAGCGGGCTGATGGTGAGGGTGGTGGCGAAATAATCGTAGCCGCCCTCTTTGCAGAGCCGCGCGGTATATGAGAGCCGCTGATGAAAGCAGATCGCGCACCGCGCTGAGCCCTCGGGATCTGATTCGTGCCCCTTGACGGCGGACAGAAAGTCTTCGGGACGGTACTCGACCTCCGCAAAGCGGATATAGCCGCTCAGCCCGGCTTCGTCCACATAACGCCGCAGCTCGCTATAGCGGTAGCGGTACTCGCTCTCTTCGGTGATGTTCGGGTTATAGTAGCAGACGGTGATGTCAAAATGGCGGTAGAGGTACTCGAGAACGTAGCTCGCGCAGACGGCACAGCAGACGTGCAGCAGCAGGCTCGGACGTTTTCCCTCGGCGGCATTTCGCGCGATCAGCGCGTCCATTTCCTTTTGATAATTACGTTTGTTCATAGCTTTGTTTTTGGTGAATGGTGAAGGGAGAACGGTGAACGGTGAAGGGAGGGCTTCGCCCTCACCCAATTGATAGATTAGCATTAACGTTGTATTTCCTATCTAAATAGGAATCCAAAAATCCGCAAGGTTTTTCCCACCACCGTTAACCGTTAACCGTTCTCCGTTATCTCATTATATAATTCTTCTGCGGAATCAACGATGACGTCCGCTCCGGCTTCCCGCAGTTCTTCTGCCCCGCGGAATCCCCAGCTCACGCCGACAACGCGGATCCCCGCGCTGTGGGCGAAGTGTACATCCACGTTGCTGTCGCCGACATAGAGAATCTCGGACTTGTCATATCCGCTGAGAGCGACCAGCTCCAGCAGAGCGTCGGGGGCGGGCTTGCGTGCAACGCCCTCCCGCTGTCCCCAGGCGACGAAGAAGCTGTGATCGGGATAGAGCTTTGTAAGGATCTCGGGGACAAAAGCGTTCGGTTTATTGGAGATCACGGCGGTTTTACAGCCGTTTTCGGCAAGTTTTCGGAGCATTTCGCTCAATCCGTCATAGGCGACGGTGCAGTCCCTGCAGTGGGCGGCGTAGTAGGACTGAAAGTCGGCTTTCGCTCTCGCCGCGCCGTCGGGAGTATAGGCGTCAGCCATCGTGACGCGGATCAGATTGTCGATACCGTTGCCGACGAAATGACGGTAATCATCCACGGGATAGGTCGGAAGATCCTGCGCCGCCAGCGCGTGGTTCACGGCATGGGCGAGATCCGCGAGGGTGTCGGCGAGGGTGCCGTCGAGGTCAAAGGCGATCAGCTTGATCATTCGCTCTGTCCCTCGCTTTCGGGAGCAGTCGGAGCTTCCTCGGCAGCCGCTTCCGCGTTCTCGGGTTCCTCCGAACCATAGACCTTGCGGCTCAGATCCTCCAGCTCCTTCGCGCGGATATCCTGCTTTTGTTCCTCTAAGCTCTGTTCGCGCAGACGCGCTTCGACGTCCCGGTCGATCTCGTCGACATACTTTTTGTTGCGCACGAGGGTGTTGAGCTCGAGGATGCTGAAGGTGGTGGTCTGGGACAGGGACGCGGGTTTTTCGGCGGGATCGGTCTCTGCGTCGGTCTCGGTCTCGGGAAGATCCTCTCGGTCGTAGACCACGTCGGGGTTGTTGACGGGATCGGCGTAGCGACGGCGTTTCTTAGGCTTCATCAGCATGATGCAGACGAACGCGGTCAGCGCCAGCAGTACCGCGCCTACGACGATATAGATGACGATCGCCGAGACGACGGGGATGTTGCCGTGGTATTTCACGGTCGCGCAGCCTCCCTTGACGGGCAGGGTGCTGCGGCTCTGTTCGGTATAGGCGGTCTCGCTGCCGTCGATCGAGACGGAAACGATGTTCTCGCCGCCTTCGGAGCTGACGGAATAGTTCATCGGAACGGCGGCGTTATCGGAGTTGAGCATATAGCCGAGGTTCACATAGTCGGTCAAGGTGGTCTTGACGCTCAAGTCGAACATCCCCCTGCTCTGCTCATACGCCATGAAGTTGCCCGAGCCGAACACGCTGACGAGCCGCGAGGTGATCTCTTCGGTCGTGCCCTCAAAGGGAACGTGACAGGTGTAGGTTGTGTCGTCCTCCCGGCGTTCGCAGGCGACGCCCTTGGAGGAAAAGTAGCTCTCGGCGTACTCGACGGCGGCTTTGCCGTCGGACTTCGGGTACACAAAATCGGTGGAGCGGCGGAACTTTGCGTCACTTAGGCTCTCCAGCGAGAAGTTGATCGCGCTGACGGAGTACTGGATGCCGTCGGGGATGCGCAGACGTACCGCGCCGTCGGTGAGCTGTACGGTATAGAGGTCGTTTTCCCAGCTGCCCGCGCTGACCCATCTGCCGTTCTCAAAGACAGAGCCCTCGCCGTAGGTGGTGTTCAGCGGCAGCGAGTAGGAATAGTCGAGCTTGGGGAAGCTGTTCTCGGTACCGATAAAAGAGAAGGTGTCGAGGTTTTCTTCAAAGGTCAAGCCCTCGGAGAGAGGGGTCGAGGCGTTGTCGCGGTCGCCGTAGAAGATCTCGACGCTGTCGGAATCGAGCAGCTTTGCGGTGACCTCGGTCATCTTCTTGAGGTTCATATCCTCGTAGATGACGGTATAGACCATGTTGGAGCCCTCTGCCGCCCAGCCCGCGTACTTGGCATCGGACAGGGTATTCGCGGTAAAGTAGCTCTCGATCGCGTTTTTGTCAGCGGAGTAGGTGGCGTTCGGGACGGTGAAGGCGAAGGTGCGGTCATAGTAGCCCTCTTTGTCGTTAGAGGTCTTGACCGCAACAGCGTCGATCGCGCTGCCCTCACAGTCGTTGATCGAGACGGTCGAGGCGGTCTCGTAGGTATCGGAACCGATCGTGACGGTGTTGATCTGATAGTCAAAGTACAGACCCTTTGCCGCGTCGCTGGAGAGGGTATCGCTGACGACCCACGGGATCAGCTCACTGACGTCAAAATCCTCGGTCATACGCGTGCCGCGGGTCAGATAGGTGTTCTTGCGCGAGAAAAAGACCGTTGCGCTCCTGCCGGTGAGGGCGGAGATGAGCTTGCGGTATTTGTCGCGGTCGGTAAAGCTGAGCGTCAGCTCAAAGCGGTAGCCGTCCTCCTCGACGCCGATGTAGCTGAACTGAGCGCCGTCGATCTCGGCGGTGGGGTCGTCGGCGATGATATCGTCCTTCATCGCGTCGATGTCCACCGACAGAGGGTAGACGACCGAGATCGTCCGCGTGCCGGAAAAGTCCTCGGAGATCTTCATCTCGCTCCTGACGGAAACGGTCGGCCTGTCGCAGGAGGCGAGGGTGAGCATCAACCCCGCGATCAGTATCAGTATCAGTAAAAATGAAACCAGTTTCTTCATAATAACCTCTTCACCGGATCAATATCCTTTCGGTTCGCGCATCAGTACCGCGCGGCAGGGCGACGCTTCGACGCCGTTCATCTTCAAGGGGAAGGCGGAGAGGGTATACTCGCCGTCCTCGACGCCCTCGAGGAAGAGTCCCTCCAGCACCGCGACGCCCGCTCTGGCAAGCTCCAGATGCGGCATCAGCTCGTCGTAGGGGGTGGCGATGGTCATCGCGTCGGTGCCGACCAGCTTCAGCTTGCTGTCGGCGATCACCCGGGCGGCGGATACGCTTAGGTAGGCTTTGCCCGAGCCGTGCAGGATCAGCCGCTTGTTGCAGTGGGGCAGCAGCCGCTCCATGTCCTCGCCGGTGAGGATCCCGTCGATGGTCACGACGGTGCATTTGCCGCAGAACACGGACAGCTTCATCGAGCCGATATCCGCGCCCTCTTCGTCAAAGTGCAGAGGCGCGTCGATATGGGTGCCGGTGTGGGTACACATCGAGACGGACGACAGGTTATAGAACGATTCGTCGCCGATCGTTTGCAGAAATTTCTTTGATGGCTTGGGGTCGCCGTCATACACAGGCGCCGAGAAAAGCTCCCTTGTGATATCATACAGCAGCATACTTCTTCCTCCGTTATCGGTTTCTGTGATGGTGAATTGCATTCGGTTGGGAAATCGGTTGGGATTGCCACGGGGCGCATTTTGATTGCCATTGCGAGGAGGAACATAGTTCCGACGTGGCAATCTCAACCTAACCATTGCGCCCTTCACAGTGGCGGTTAATTGAAATCGGTTGAGATTGCACGGGGCGCATTTTGATTGTCATTGCGAGGAGGAACATAGTTCCGACGTGGCAATCTCAACCTTGTCCTTTGCGCCCCTCGCAGTGGCGGTTAATTGAAATCGGTTGAGATCGCCACGGCTCTTGCGAGCCTCGCAATGACATTTTATATATTGCCCCTCACAGTGTCTTAAAACACAACATATTTCACCATTATATGATCTATTATACCAGATATGGAGAAAAAATAAAGTCTTTTCTGTGAACATTTGAAATTACATTATCGTAACAATACCACATACTCCTCATTCCTCATTCCTCATTCTTCACTGATTTTCCTTTTGGTTGCATAGTTTTATGCAACTTTTTCTCTTTTTTTCGCTGTAGGTAGAAAGGAGAATCGCTATGACCAATATGAACGGATGGCTGAAGCTGCACCGCAAAGCCCTGGAGAACCCCGTCGTCATGAAATCGCCCGAGCACCTGGCGGTATGGATCTATCTGCTGTGTCACGCTACGCCGCAAACGTACAAGGGGATCTTTAACGGAGAAGAAACCGATCTGAGCCCCGGTCAGCTGATCACCAGCAGGGTGAGTATCGCGGAGAGCTTCGCCCGCAAAACGGATATCTATAAGGTGCAGAGGATCCTAAAGCAGCTGGAAAAAGCCCGCATGATCGCCCAGAAAACAGGTAACAAAAACCGCTTGATAACGGTGCTGAACTGGGAAAAGTATCAGTCTGTACGCCCGCAGGAACGCCCTCAGCCGCACTTCAACCGCACTTCAACCGCACCGCAGACCGCCCTATATAAAGAATATAAAGAAGAAAAAGAAATAAAAGAATCTTTTAATAGCGAAATGAGTATCGACGAGCTCTGGGAGAATTCGGACAGGAGTGACGGATATGTATGATCGGATGTTCACGAATATCAAAAAGCAGGCTGAGCGGGTGATCCCGACAAACGAGGGAGATTACCTCGGCGACGGTTCGGTGCTGCTGCACGCAAACGGCGCGATCCTGCGTGATGAAAACGGCGCCGCACTGAACGACAAGGGACTCTTATACTGCGGCAGGTGCCATACCCTCAAACAAACGCGGATCTACTCGGCGGTGATGGGCAGGCTCTTTGAGCCGAAGTGTTTGTGCCGGTGCGCGAGCGAGCAAGAGGATCTGCTGGAGCGAGAGTTTCAAGAGGAACAGTTCCGGATGAGGCTGGAGCGGATGCGCAAAAACGCCGATCCTCTCCTGCTCTCCAACACCTTTGAAAAAGACGAGGAACCGATGAGCGACGCTTCGCGGCTGTGCAGAGATTACCTCGACCGCTTCTCCCCCTTCTTCTACCCTCGCGGCGCAGGGCTGTACCTCTACGGCGGGGTCGGAGTCGGCAAGACCTTTTATGCCTGCTGTATCGCCAACGGCGCGGCAGAACAGGGCTACACCGTCAGAGCGATGTCGGTCAACCGCATGATCAACGACCTGTTCTCGGCTTCGGATAAATCGGGGCTGATCCGCTCGCTGGTCAGCGCCGATCTGCTGATCATCGACGATCTGGGCGCGCAGAGGAAAACAGAATACGCCTCGGAGCAGGTGTTCACCGTGATCGACGAGCGATATAAGACGCAAAAGCCGCTGATCGTGACCTCGAATCTGCCGTATCATTCTCTGAAAGAAACAAAGGACGTCACTGAACAGCGTATCGCGGACAGGATCGTGGACATGTGTGTTCCGATCAAGGTCAGCGGAGGATCTAAACGAAGAAAGCCTAAGACTTCTTAGATCATTTTTCCTTTTGTTGTATACTTCTATGCAACTTTTCGGCGTATAGGGCTATAGGTAGAGGGGCGAGGAGTTAGGAGTGAGGAGCGAGGAGTTAGGAGTTAGGAGTGAGGAATTAGGAACTCCTCACTCTTCTTCCGCAATAGAAAAAGCCCCGCCGAAAGGCAGGGCGTAATCTATGAACTTGCGTTGGATCAGATCAGCTCGATGATCGCCATCTCGGCAGCGTCGCCGCGACGGGGTCCGATCTTAGTGATGCGGGTGTAGCCGCCGTTGCGGTCGGCGTACTTCGGCGCGATCTCCTTGAACAGCTTGGTCGCTACATCCTCTTTTGTGATGAACGCCATGACCTGTCTCTTGTTAGCAAGCGTATCCTTCTTCGCGATCGTGATCATCTTCTCCGCCATGGATGCGGTCTCCTTAGCGCGGGAGAGTGTGGTCTCGATCTTGCCGTTTTCGAGCAGGAAAGTGACGAGAGCTCTCAGCATCGCGAGACGCGCGTCGGTAGCTCTGCCCAGTTTTCTGGTACCCGGCATTTTATTCACTCCTTTCGGGTCAATTCTTTACAGATATTCTATAAAGGGAATCGGTTGAGATCGGGCGCGTGCGCCGTTCTCTCACCTTCATGTTTCTTATTATTCGTCCTCTTTACGCAGGCTGAAGCCGAGCGTATCGAGCTTGAAGACGACTTCCTCGAGCGACTTTCTGCCGAGGTTGCGCACCTTCATCATGTCCTCCTCGGACTTACTGATGAGGTCTTCGACGGTGTTGATACCGGCGCGCTTGAGGCAGTTGAACGAACGCACGGAGAGGTCGAGCTCTTCGATGGTCATCTCGAGCACCTTCTCCTTGCCCTTGTCGTCCTTCTCGACCATGATCTCGGTGTTGTAGCCTCTGTCGGAGAGGTTGACAAAGAGATTGAGGTGTTCGGTGAGGACCTTAGCCGCCAGCGATACAGCCTCCTGCGCGTTGATGACGCCGTTTGTCCAAACGCTCAAGGTGAGCTTGTCGTAGTCGGTGATCTGACCGACACGGGTGTTGTCTACCGTGTAGTTGACCTTGAGGACAGGGGTGTAGATGGAGTCGATCGGCAGAACGCCGATGATCTCGTTGCCCGCGATCTGCTTGTTACGCTCGGCGGGGACATAGCCTCTGCCCTTGTCAAGCGTGATCTCCATGTTGAGCGAAGCGCCGTCAGCCAAGGTGGCGATGTGCAGCTCGGGGTTGAGAATCTCGACCTCGCTGTCGCACTTGATGCTCTCAGCGGTGACCTCACAGGGGCCTTCCGCGGAGATCTCGACGATCTTGGGGCCGTTGGAATGGAGTTTTGCTACCAAGCTCTTCATGTTCAGAACGATCTCGGTGACGTCCTCTTTGACGCCGGGGATGGTAGAGAACTCGTGAAGAACTCCGTCTATTTTGATTGATGTCACGGCGACGCCCTCTAAGGAAGAGAGCAGCACGCGGCGCAGAGAGTTACCCAGCGTGTTGCCGAAGCCGCGCTCGAGCGGCTCGACCACGAATCTGCCGTACTTTCCGTCCGAAGATAATTCTTCCGTATCAATTCTGGGTTTTTCTATCTCTATCATTAGCGAATTCCTCCTTGTACTTTTTTAATAACGCAGACAGGCAAGCCTGCCGCAGGTCTGTAAAGATACAGACGATATGGTCGGAGACCCGACCGGCGTACAAATTACTTGGAGTACAACTCGACGATGAGGTGTTCCTCGACAGGATAGTCAATGTCGTCACGAGCGGGAAGCGCGATGACCTTGCCGCTGAGCTTGTCGGTCTTCTCGAGCCACTTGGGTACGAGAGCGCCGTCAGCCTCGGCGATCGCCTTGAAGCGGTTGGTGTCCTTGGAGCCGTCGGATACAGCGATCACGTCGCCGACCTTGACGATGTAGGACGGGATGTTGCACTTCTTGCCGTTGACGGTGAAGTGAGCGTGGTTGACGAGCTGTCTGCCCTCACGACGGGTGGAGCACAGACCCAGACGGTAGACAACGTTGTCCAGACGGCGCTCTACTAAAGAGAGCAGGTTCTCGCCGGTCTTGCCTTCCATCTTCTCAGCCTTCTCATAATACATACGGAACTGCTTCTCGAGAACGCCGTAGATGAACTTGACCTTCTGCTTCTCGGTGAGCTGGATACCGTATTCACTCTGTTTTCTTCTCATCTTGCCGCCCGGGTTACGGTTAGAGGTCTTCTTGGAGTAACCCATGACTGCAGGGGAAATGCCCAGCGCTCTGCAGCGCTTTGCGATAGGCTGCTGATTCTTAGCCATATTCTATATCCTCCTTATTCTTTTATACACGTCTTCTCTTGGGAGGACGGCATCCGTTGTGCGGGATGGGGGTAACGTCTTTGATCA
>CADAUE010000062.1 GCA_902790985.1 uncultured Ruminococcus sp. | reverse complement strand
GCCCAAAAGGGTGGGCGCGGCGACGTCCACGCTGACGATATACTCGGGCTCAAAAGCCTGTTCCTCATAATTTTTCACAAGGTAGGTGAATTTTGAGGGGAGCTTGCCGTCAACGGCTACGTTGGCTTTTTTGCCGAGCTTGCGCAGAATGAACGCCAGCGCGTAGCCGCTGCCGAGGCAATCGCCGTCGGGATAGCTGTGGGTCAGTATTTTAAAATTGTCGTGTTCCTTGAGGAGCGAAGCGACCTCGTTAAGCGTTATCTCCCTCATCAGAGTCCTCCTCGTCCTTCGGAATATCCAAGCTGTGCAGGATACGGGAGATCTCAGCGCTGTACTCGATCGAATCGGTGGGCGTAAAGATCAGCTCCGGCACATGTCTGAGGCGGAGCCGGTGACCCAGCTCCCTGCGGATGTAGCCCGCGGCGCTTTTCAGCCCCTTGACCGCACCCTTTGCCTTATCCATGCCCTCCAGCGCGCTGACATAGACCGTGCAGTAGGAAAGGTCGTTCGTGACCTCTACGCGCACGATCGACAGAAAGCACGAGGTGACGCGGGGATCTTTCAGCGTGCGGAAGATGTCGGTCAGCTCACGGCGGATATCCTCCGTCGTCCTGCCTATTTTATGATTAGCCATAGTAATGTTACCTCAGCGTCATTGCGAGGCAAGCCTCCCTTTGGTAAAGGGAGGTGGGTCGGCATACAGCCGACTCGGAGGGATTGTACAAATGGAGCATTGCGACCAACCTTATCAAAAATGTTTCTCGCTATCGCTCGTTCAGTTTATGCAATCCCTCACCCGTCTCAGGGCGGGAGCTCCCTTTACCAAAGGGAGCCTATTAATCTCGCAATGACAAATTCTATATTAGTCCTCGCGATATTCTTCGATGGTGAATACCTCGAAGATGTCGCCTTCTTTGATATCGTTGTATTTTTCGAGACCGATACCGCACTCGTAGCCCTCCGCTACCTCCTTGACGCTGTCTTTGAAGCGCTGGAGAGAACCGATGTTGTCGTCGGCGATGATGATACCGTCGCGCACGACACGGACGCCCGCGCCGCGCTGGATCTTACCGCTCTTGACATAGCAGCCGGCGATGTTGCCGATACTTTTGATGCGGATGACGTTGCGCACCTCGGCGGTACCGAGGATGACCTCACGGGTCTTGGGAGCGAGCATACCCTTCATCGCGCTCTCGATCTCTTCGATACAGTCGTAGATGACGCGGTACATGCGCATATCCACGCCGTCGCGCTCGGCGTTCGCCTGGGCGGTCGCGTCGGGACGGACGTTGAAGCCGACGATGATGGCGTTCGACGCATTCGCGAGCATGACGTCACTCTCGTTGACAGCGCCGACAGCGCCGTGGATGATGTTGACACGCACCTCTTCGTTAGAGAGCTTTTCAAGACTCTGGCGAACCGCTTCGACGGAACCCTGTACGTCGGCTTTGACGATGATCTTGAGCTCCTTGACCTCGCCGAGCTTCATCTGATCGAAGAGGTTGTCGAGGGTGACCTTGGTCTGGGCGTTGAACTCCGCTTCCTTCTTCTCGTGCTTGCGCTGTTCGACCAGCTCGCGTGCCAGACGCTCGTCGGTGACGGCGTTGAAGGTATCGCCGCCGGTGGGGACGTCGTCCAGACCTGTGATCTCGACCGGTACGGACGGGCCTGCCGAGGTAACGCGGTTGCCCTTATCGTCGGTCATCGCGCGAACGTGACCGACCGCCATGCCCGCGACGACGATATCGCCGGTGTGGAGCGTACCGTTCTGGACGAGGATAGAAGCGATCGGGCCTCTGCCCTTGTCCAAACGCGCCTCGATGACGGTACCCTTTGCGGCGCGGTCGGGATTCGCCTTGAGCTCCTTCATATCCGCGACGAGCAGAACCATCTCGAGAAGGTCGTCGATACCCATACCGGTCTTGGCGGATACGGGCACGCAGGGCGTGTCGCCGCCCCACTCCTCGGGGATCAGCTCATACTCGGTGAGTTGCTGCTTGACCTGTTCGGGATTCGCGCCGGGTTTATCCATCTTATTGATCGCCACGATGACAGATACGCCTGCCGCCTTGGCGTGGTTGATCGCTTCGACCGTCTGGGGCATGATACCGTCGTCTGCGGCAACAACCAGTATTGCAATATCCGTCACTTGAGCGCCGCGGGCACGCATGGTGGTGAACGCCTCGTGTCCGGGGGTGTCGAGGAAGGTGATGTCGCGGTCGTTGATGTTGACGCGATACGCGCCGATGTGCTGGGTGATACCGCCGGCTTCGCTGTCGGTAACGTGAGCGTGGCGGATATAGTCGAGCAGAGAGGTCTTGCCGTGGTCGACGTGACCCATGACGACGACGACCGGAGCGCGCTCGATCAGATTCTCGTCAGCGTCCTCGCTGTCGTCGATGATACGCTCTTCGATGGTGACGACGACCTCCTTCTCGACCTTTGCGTGGAACTCCATCGCGATCAGAGAGGCGGTGTCAAAGTCGACAACGTCGTTCGCGGTGACCATCGTACCCATGAGGAAGGCTTTCTTGACGACCTCGGCGACGGTCGCCTTCAGTCTGAGGGCGAGATCGCCGATCGAGATCTCGTCGGGGATCTCTACGGTCATCTTCTTCGCCTTACGCTCCTTCTCGATACGCGCCATACGCTCGCGCTCGGTCTCACGCTTCGCGGAACGGCGGTTGCGCTGCTTCGAGCGCTGGTTGATCTTCTGCTTTTTGGACGACATGTTGTTCTCGTTCCTGACCTTGTCGAGAGCGAGATCGTCGTACTTCTGATTATAGCGGTCGACGTTGACCTCCGCTGCGCCCGTATCGACGATACGGCCGGTGCCGCGCTTACTCTTGATCTCGGATTTGAGGTCGATATCAGCGGTCTTGTCGGGCTTTTCTTTCTTAGGCTGTACCGGCTGCTGCGGCTTGCCCGCTTTCTTCGCCGATTCGGGACGGAGCTTATCCTTCTCCGCCTCACGGCGCTGCTTCTCCTCCTCGCGGCGCTGTTTCTCCTCCGCGATACGCTTCTCTTCCTCTTCCTGCTGCTTCTTGATCGCGTCGTCGCGAACGGCGAAGTAGGGGGCAAGATCGGAGATCGCGTTCTTCCTCGTAAAATAATCGAAGATGTAGTTGAGCTCATCCTCGTTCAATGTGGTCATAGCCTTTTTATCGACGCCGAGCTTATCCTTCAGCACGGCGATAACCTCTTTGGTTGTGACGTCAAGGTCAGTGGCCACCTCTTTGACTTTATATTTGATCATAATAGCCATGGTAATTCCTCCTTAATCGATCAGTGTAAGAATCTTGTCGGCGAAGCCTTTGTCGGTGGTACAGATGATACCGCAGTGTTTACCGAGGGCAAGGCTCAGCTCCTCTTTGGGATACGGGAGCTGTTTGACAGGGATCCCCTGTTCCTTTGCGGCGCGCAACACCTGCTTGAGGCTGTTTTCGGAAACATCCGACGCGTACAGTATGAGCAGGGCTTTTCCCTCGTTGACCGTCTTGGTGACGGTATCCGCGCCCGAAACCAGCCGTCCGGCGCGTTTGCATATACCGAGAAAGCTCAGCAGTCTGTCGTTATTCACTAAGCTCTCTCCTCATGGTATCGTAGATCTCGGGCTCGATACGGGTGGAGAAGGCGCGTTCCAGGCGCTTCGCCTTCTGCGCTTTGTCAAGACACTCGATGCTCTTACATATATACGCGCCGCGACCGGGCTTTTTGCCCACAAGGTCGACGGAGATCTCGCCTTCCTTGTTGCGCACGATCCGCACCAGCTCTCGCTTATCCTTCATCTCGCCGCATCCGATACATTTTCTAAGCGGTATTTTTCGCTCAGCCATAAGATTCTCTCCTTGCCGTAGATGTTACGGCGTATCAATCATTTTCCTTGTCGTCTTCGGTATCCTCGCCCCAGAAGCCCGACTCGGGACGGATATCTATTTTATAGTTGGTCAGCTTAGCCGCCAATCTGACGTTCTGACCCTTGTTACCGATCGCGAGCGACAGCTGTCCGTCGGGGACGGTCGCCTTGCACGCCTTGGTGCCGTCTTCGGCAAGCTCGACCTTCACGACGTTCGCCGGCGAAAGGGCTGCCGCGATGAACTGTTCGGGATCGTCGCTGTAGGGTACGATGTCGATCTTCTCACCGCCGAGCTCCTCGACGATGGTGTTGACACGAGCGCCTCGCGCGCCGATACACGCGCCGACCGCGTCGACCTCGCTGTCCTCGGAGAAGACAGCCATCTTGGTACGCGAACCGGCTTCACGGGAGATAGACTTGATCTCGACGGTGCCGTCGTAGATCTCGGGGATCTCCTTCTCGAACAATCTCTTGACAAAATCGGGATGGGTACGGGAGATGATCGCTCTCGGTCCCTTTTCGGTCTCTTTGACGCCCGCGACATAGACCTTGATCGTGCCGCCCTCTCTGAGGACGTCGCCCTCGATCTGCTCGGACTTAGGCAGGACGGTGACGGCGTTGCCGAATTTCAAGGTCGCGTTGCCGGTGACGGGATCGACGCGCTCGACGGTCGCTGTCGCGATCTCCTGCGCCTTGGACTGGAACTCGACCAGCATCTGATCCTTCTCTCCGTCGCGGATACCCTGGCGGATGACGGAACGCGCGGTCTGGACCGCGATACGCCCGAACTGCTTGGGCTCGAGCGGGATACCGACCTCTTTGCCGACAGCGGCACGCTTGGAGATGACCGTCGCGTCCTCGAGAGAGATCTCGAAGTTCTCGTCTTCTACTTCTTCTACCACCGTCTTCATCAGCTTGACGGAGAAGGTGTTTTTATCCGCGTCCATCTTGATCTCCACGTTCTCGTTGCCGCCGTAGAGGTTTCTGCAGGCGGTGATGATCGCTTTCTTGATCTGAGTGATCATGTACTCAGTCGGGATTCCTTTCTCTTTCTCGAGAAGCCGCAGCGCCTCGAAGAGTTCTTTATTGCTTGCCATTTTTCCAAATCAGACCTTTCTGTATAAATTCAGTTGAGATTGCCACGTCGCTTGCGCTCCTCGCAATGACGTTTTGTATACCATACTTCTCAAATAATTGATTAGTGAATAGTGTGGGAACTCGCTATGTTCATACAAATCATCATTGATCGCTTGTATACAAATTCAAACCTGTTATTGGCAGTTAACGTAACGGTTCTTTCGTATCGGGAGCGGGTGTCCCGCCCTCAACCATTCACCGTTCACCATTAACCCTTCACCGACTGAGCCTTGGCTCAGTCAAAGTCGTCGAGCTTGATATATGCCGCGTCTTTTTTGCTGATCGTGACGGTGTTCTCGCCGCTGTGGTCGGTGATGGTGACCATCCCGTCCTCGTACGCCGTCAAAACACCCTTGAACTCCTTGCCGATACCCTCGAGCGGACGGATCATCTTTACCATGATATCCGCGCCGATGAACTGCGCAAAATGCTCGGGACGGATCAGCTCGCGTTCGATCCCCGGGGAGCTGACCTCAAGGATATATTCACCGTCGATGGGGTCGGCTTTGTCCAGCGGCTCATCGAGCGCGCGTGACATCGCCTCACAGTCGTTGATGTCCACACCGCCGTCCTTGTCGATAAAGATCCGCAGGAACCACTGCGATCCTTCTTTCAGATACCGCACGTCCCAGAGCCGCAGCCCGAGGCTGTCGGCGATCGGAGCGGCGATACCCTCGACGATCGACACGGTGTTTTTGCCTTTACTGTTCGCCAAGTTATCCCTCCTTACGTCGTGCGCTGTGCTCGATGTGAACGGTCACGCATGACCGTTTGTGTGCTCTTTACGACTTCTCCTCATCCCGAAACATCGCCGCACGCTGAGCCGCATCAAACCCCTCGCAACAACAATCAAAAGCGCGTTAACAATAACAAAGAGCGGGTCCGTCAAGACCCACTCTTTACGTTAACATATCTTACGTTAGATATTGTAGCACTTCTCCCTTTTATTGTCAAGTAAATGGTCACCAAAGAAAGTCCGACAAGGAGGGGCGATTTTGCGAAGAATGAATAATTTTCAAAAAAGTCTTGACATTTCGCGCTTTGCCTGCTATTATAATACCAACCTGCTCGATAGGTAGGTTGTATTAAACAAAATGAAGGTGTTATCATGTATCTGAGCGGCTTTCGATGTTGAAGCTCAAATATAATTGTCAACGATCCGGCGGGAGGACGCTGCCGCATCATTATTCATCCCGATGATCGGACGATCCCTCGACTTCCCTCTTGAGCAATAAAGCTTTACAAACAAAAAAACATGCTATATAATAAGGAGAAACATCATGGCTAATATCTATACATCCGCCGACCAACTGATCGGCAAGACCCCTCTGCTCGAACTGAGCAATATCGAAAAGGAGCTGGGCCTCGGCGCAAAGATCCTCGCAAAGCTCGAGTACTTCAACCCCGCGGGTTCCGTCAAGGATCGTATCGCCAAGGCGATGATCGACGACGCTGAAGAAAAAGGGCTGCTCAAAGAAGGCTCGGTCATCATCGAGCCGACCTCCGGCAACACCGGTATCGGTCTGGCGGCAGTCGCGGCGGCAAGAGGCTACCGCATCATCATCGTCATGCCCGAGACGATGAGCGTAGAGCGCAGACAGCTGATGAAGGCTTACGGCGCGGAGCTGGTGCTGACCGACGGCACGAAGGGCATGAAGGGCGCGATCGCCAAGGCTGACGAGCTTGCCGAGGAGATCGAGGGCGCGTTCATCCCCGGTCAGTTCGTCAATCCCGCAAACCCCGCGGCGCATCTCGCGACCACAGGCCCCGAGATCTACGACGACACCGACGGCAAGGTCGATATCTTTATCGCGGGCGTCGGCACAGGCGGTACCGTCACGGGCGTCGGCGCATATCTGAAAAGTAAAAATCCCGATGTCAAGGTCATCGCGGTAGAGCCTGCATCCTCTCCCGTACTGAGCAAGGGAACCGCGGGCGCGCACAAGATACAGGGTATCGGCGCGGGCTTCGTTCCCGAGGTGCTGGACACGAAGGTATATGACGAGGTCATCGCCGTCACCAACGACGACGCCTTCGCGACAGGTAAGCTCATCGGCAAAAACGAGGGTGTGCTGGTCGGAATCTCCTCCGGCGCGGCGGCTTACGCGGCGATACAGGTCGCGAAACGTCCCGAGAACGCCGGCAAGAACATCGTCGTTCTCCTGCCGGATACGGGCGACCGCTATCTCTCCACCCCCCTGTTCCAGGATTGATGACGGATACGGCTTCGGGTCATTCCGAAGCCGTTTTCATTATATTTGTCATTTTGTATAAAAAGAAGGTATATGGTATGAAAACAAAACACTCTGCACATACCCTGCATATCGTCATCGCGGCGATGTTCGCGGCGATGATCGCGGTGATGACCGCCTTTGTCCAGATCAAGACCCCCACGGGCGGCTACGTCCACCTCGGCGACAGCATGATCTATTTGACGGCGAGCTTTTTGCCCCTGCCGTTCGCGGTAGCGGCGTCCGCCATCGGCGGCGGCATCGCCGACCTGCTGGTCTATCCCGAGACCATCATTTATACGATCATCATCAAAGCGCTCAACGCCGTTTTCTTCAGCTCTAAGGGCGATAAGCTGCTAACGAAGCGCAACGCGCTGATGACCATCCCGAGCGGTCTGGTCACGATCGTCGGCTACTCGATCTCCAAGCTGATCCGTCAGCTGCTCGCCGGCGACAGCTTTCACTCGGCGCTGGTCAACGCCCTGTGGAAAATGCCTGAGAACAGCATTCAGGCGGTCGCGTCGGCGCTGATCTTCATCCTCATCGCCGCGGCGTTCGATAGAGCGGATATCAAGAAAAGGATGCTTGGAAAAACCCGGTGACACAGAAAACGCCTTGCAAATGATTTCGCAGGGCGTTAACTTATACTAAGTAGCAATAAAACACTTTAATATTTATTGTATCACGCCGCCGCCGAGGACGACGTCGCCGTCATACAGCACACACGCCTGTCCCGGGGTGATCGCCCGGATCGGTTGATCGAATACGACCTCCACCGTACCGTCTGCCAGCGGATAGGCGACGGCGGGCTGCTCCTGTTGACGGTAGCGGGTCCGAGCCTTGCACCGCACCGGCTCGGACGGAGTCTCTCCGCCGATCCAGTTGAAGTCCGCTACCCGCGCAATAAAGCTGAACAGTGCGCTTTCATCCCCCAGCACGACCGTGTTGCTCCCGGCGTCGATCTTTACCACATAGATCGGCTCTCCGACGCTGATCCCCAGGTGCTTGCGCTGACCGATCGTATAGTGGGAGATCCCCTTGTGCCGCCCCAGCACTCTGCCGTCGGTCGTCACAAAATCACCCGTCTTCATCGCGCCGCATTTTCGCTCGATGAAGGCGGCATAATCGCCGTCGGGCACAAAACAGATATCCTGGCTGTCGGGCTTATTCGCGTTGACAAAGCCGTTTTCCTCAGCGATACGGCGCACCTCGTCCTTTGTCAGTCCGCCCAGCGGGAACCGCGTATGCGCAAGCTGTTCCTGTGTCATCGAATACAGCACATAGCTCTGATCCTTGGACGGATCGAGGGCTTTTTTCAGTACGAATCTGCCGTCTTGTTCCTCGATACGCGCGTAGTGTCCCGTCACCACACAGTCGCATCCGAGCTGTCGGGCGCGGTAAAAGAGCTTGTCGAACTTCATGTAGCGGTTGCAGTCGATACAGGGGTTGGGGGTGACGCCTCTGCGGTAGCTGTCGACGAATTTTTTGATGATCTTTTCCTCGAAGTCATCGGTGAAGTTGAACACATGGTACGGGATCCCGAGGCGGTAGCACACCGCGCGCGCGTCCTCGACGTCCTCCAGAGAACAACAGGAGTTCTCACGTTTGTTTTCCGCTTCATCCGCGTCGAACAGGCGCATGGTACAGCCCACACACTCATAGTCGCTCATCAGTAAAGCCGCGACGGACGAATCCACCCCGCCGCTCATTGCGATCAATGCTTTCATAGGTACCTCTTCAAAATTCGGTTGAGATTGCCATGGTTGAACATTCGTTCAACCTCGCAATGACTGTTTTAGAATATAGGCTTATTATATATGAAATCTGAAAAAGTGTAAAGAAAAAAATAACTCTTGATTAACCTACCGCATTTGTAGTATAATCTAATTAGTTCCTAACTCCTCATTCCTCATTATGAAAAAGGGTGATAATCATGATGGTATCTACCAGAGGCCGTTACGCGCTGCGCGTGCTGATCGACCTGGCGGAGCATAACAACGGCAGCTACATCCCGATGAAGGACGTCGCCGCAAGACAGGAGATCTCCTTAAAATATCTCGAGCGTATCCTGCCTACGCTGACGAAAGCCAAGCTGATCGAGGGCGTCCACGGCAAGGGCGGCGGCTACAAGCTGACCCGCTCTCCCGAAGAATACACCGTCGGCGAGGTACTGCGCCTAACCGAGGGCGACCTCGCGCCTGTCGCGTGCCTTTCTCCCGAGGCTGAACCCTGCGAGCGCGCAGCCGAATGCCGCACGCTCGGCATGTGGCAGGGCTTCTACGACTTGACCAACAAATACTTCGACAGCATCTCCATCGCGAGCCTCACCAACACCGAGACCGCGGATAACTATGTGATCTAACCTTTCGGCACAGCGATCACACTCATATTTCATAAAGCCGACCGGTGTGTACTGAGTTTCATGGAGAAACAATGGGGCTGTCGCACTAAGACATCCCAAAAAACTAGACCGGGCAGCCCGAAAGGGTTGCCCGGTCAGCGCTTTCATAGTATAATTTAATTGCAGTAAA
>CADAUE010000061.1 GCA_902790985.1 uncultured Ruminococcus sp. | reverse complement strand
AGGGACTCCGCCTCGTTGATGATCGCGCCGAACTCCTTGGAGCGGTGGGACATCTCCATGACGGACTGACCCGTGCCCTTGTAGTCGAGCATCTCGTCAGCCGCGGTCTTTAACACGCTTTCGGGCAGCATGGAAGGACCTGCCGAAAAATTGTAAACTCTTGCCATTAGCATATACCTCCTGATTGTATTCTATTTGGATATACAATAGATTGTGTCAAGGCGTTACCTGCTGATAACACCAGTTACAATTATATGACAAAATCTCTGTTAATTCAATAACAAAGCCAAAATCCGATGTTACAATTTTACAAAGAAAATCCGAATTTTTTATGTAAATTGCACACGCGCGGCGTGTTTTCCTTGCACGCGCGGCGTGTTTTCCTTGATCATCAGAAAAGTACTATCTGTCGGATAGGCTCACACGAAGTGTGTTTTCCGTATCATCAGAAAAGTTTACTATATAGGACAACTTCCCGCGCGGCGTGTTTTTCTTGATCTGCTGAAACGTGACAGCTACCCCCTATGTTATCGTTTTTATCGTTTTATCGTACAAAGCCGCATAAACAGTGAGTTTTTCGCTGTACGATAAAATGAACCTTATCGTTTTTTATCGTACACGAAGTGTGTTTATCTCGATCACCCCTATGTGACATTGAAAGGACAGTTACGCGTCTCCGACGCTCCCGCGGCAGGGCATGTGTTAACCACAACGGCAGTCGGGGAATCAAACGTTGACGTAGGGACGGTCATTGACCGTCCGCAGACTGACGGGTGTTATAGTTATCGAAAGCGGTTGATCGAACAACAGGACGTTACCAAGCCTCCCTCTGACGAGGGAGGTGGGTTCGCCGAAGGCGAACTCGGAGGGAGAGATAACGCAACACGCCAATGATTTTCCGGCTATTGACCCAAGCCGCATTATAAGTACCGTTTTTCACGGTATTAGGTCAATCGTTGTTTTCCGCTGTAATGCTGCGTTATCTCTCCCCCAACCCCCTCGTCAGAGGGGGCGTGCAGGCGTTGCATTTGCTCCGCGGTGAATAGCGTTTATCGGAAAGGTTCGGTAGGAGCAGACACGTGTGCCACGCCCCCTATAGTACATGTTCCGGTACACGTTCGATCTGCTCCGCGATGAAAGGGATCTTCACAAACGTTTCGGACGAGCAGCACTCGTCCCTGCGGAGGGGCAGAGGTGCTGTCAGCTTTCAGACAATCAAGATAAAGCAACTTCGTTGCCGTGTGAACCTATCCGATAGATAGTACTTTTCAGATAATCAAAAAAAGCAACTTCGTTGCCGTGTGAGCCTATCCGATAGATGATACTTTGCGGATGATCTAGAAAAACACGCCGCGTGTACGATAAAAAACGATAAGGTTCATTTTATCGTACAGCGAAAAACCCACTGTTTATGCGGCTTTGTACGATAAAACGATAAAAACGATAACTATGCCCCCTACCCCGGTCAAATGCCCGGTTCTCTTAAATTTAAAAATATTTTGAAATAGGTATTGACTTTTTCGGCTAAGGTGCTATAATACCCTCAAACAGCTGTTTAAAAACTTTTTGAAATAGGTGGTGACAGCCCATGTCGTTAGGTAAAACGCTCAAAACCCTCTCCGACCCACAGCGTCGCGAGATTCTGGAGCTTATCAAAAAGCATTACAGGATGTCCGCCGGTGAGATCGCCGACGCCCTCGGCATGTCGCCCCAAAAGCTGAGCTACCATCTGAAGCTGCTCAAAGAGAGCGATCTGCTGCTGGAATCGAAGGAGAAGAACTTCATCTACTATGAGCTCAACGCCTCGCTCTTTGACGAGCTTTTGCTCTGGCTCAAACAATTTTGAGACGCGCGACGTCTTTTTCGACTCGATCCAACCTTTTATTGAGGAGGTTACTCATGAAAAAATTCAAACGTATTCTGTCCTTGATCTTAGCTGTACTCCCAATGATCTACACCGCGATCGCGGTATTCTTCTTCATGCCCGATAGGGTCGCGGCGCACTTTGATATCCACGGCAATATCGACCGCTACGGCTCCAAGTACGAAGCCTTTCTCCTGCCCGCGATCATCCTCGTGATGTACGGGATCGTTATGATCGTGCGGCATTTTACCGAAAAATCCTCGACGGATGACGAAAAGACCCGCCGCAACAGTGACGTCGGCGATACGGTCACTCTCTTGATCCTCGTCTTACTGGACGCAGTTGACATCCTCACGCTGACGGCGATGAACCTGCCGAAGATCTTCTCCGACGCGGGAAATCTGGCGAGTATGATCGTTGCGGTCATCGTCGGGATCGTATTCATCCTGCTGGGCAACATCATGCCCAAAACCAAGCGCAATAACATGATGGGCATGCGGATGAAGTTCTGCATGGACACCGACGAGCACTGGTACATCGCCAACCGCGCCGGCGGGATCGCGCTGGTGCTCGCGGGGATCGTCACCATCGCCGCGGGGCTGATCCTGCGCACTGTCGCCTACGTCTTCGTCATGGTGATCGCGCTGATCCTCTTTTTGACGGTTGCAACTATTTATTCTTATGTTATAATAAAGAGAACGGATAACAGATAACAGATAACGGTTAACGGTGATGGATATGTTAAAAAGAATATTATCATTTGTATTGATATCAATAATTATTTGTTTTAGTACAAGCTGCACAAATCAGGATCAAAAATCAGAAATAGAAAAGGTGGAGTCTTTCGCAAAGAATAATGATTCCGATATTCAAATCGTTTGCGATTATTTGTTGAACACCCAATACCATTATGCATCTATAGAATCTGTTAGCGGAAAAATGTATGTTATGTTTGAGTACATTGATATAAAAGACCCAACTGTAAATGATTCTATTAAAACATTGTGGAAAGAAAACTGCAAACAAATAGCTTTAGATACATCGTGTAATGCAATTTCTTTTTTATTAGGTCGTTCAGCTTTTGACGAGCGAGATTATGGTTTAGTTTATCCAATAAATAATACCAGTGAAATCAATGTTGAGTTTCAAACAGAATTAGTCCCACTAGATAATAACAAGTATTATTATTATGTGTCAGATTATAATAAATGGAGGTTATCTCGGTAAACAGAATGCAGATCAGCGGCTATTAACATAAATGTTTTACAAATAATTCGGACGCTTCTATAATGCCTGAGAGTTTAGTGCTATATCGCCTATGGAGATAATACCCTATCAATAATCATCTTTTTATTCTAGAAGGTAGAATGTGAGATAATGGAGTTAGCCAAAAGTGCATTTGCTTATGATAAATTTGGAAATGCGAATAAGAAGTATCTGAACGAAACGTTAGCATTTGAGGGCATTACCGACAACACCGGTACGGTATCAAGGGCGATTGATCATACCAACAATCTACAGTATGATTATACCTATGACAGCACAGACAGGTTGATTAGCTCTACAGTCACCAATTCGAATAACAATCAGCGAAAGGTGATGTTTGAGTACAACTTTGACTTAAATAATAATATGTCAAAGTTTATTACTCTCACCCCGACGGGTCATAACAAGGTTTTCTATACCAACGGTAAAGATAATCTGCTGATGAACTATTGGAAAGGGCGGGACACCCGCACCCGATTGATAAGTTTATTTGAAACGCTGCAATTCCTTTCTGAATAGGAATCATAAATGCGAAATATTTCCCACCACCGTTCTCCGTTCACCGTTCACCGTTCTCCGACAATACAGTCATTCCATAAGGAGCGCTTACTATGCACATCTACCGTATCGCGGAAATGAACATCGCTGTCGAAGCGAAATATGAAAAAACCTATACATATATGGCGGACTTCCTCACCGACAGCGAGGACTATGAGCTGTATATCGCGCCGACCGACGAGATGATCCGGCATGAAGCGCAGCTGGGTGAAGAGATCCACGGCGACGCGGGCAGTCCGTATATCTGCGAATCGGTCGCGATCCTCAGGGTGATCTGCGACTACATCATCGACAAGGGCGGGTTCTTCCTGCACTGCTCGTGTCTGAGGTACAGGGATGAGGCGATCATCTTCACCGCCCCCTCGGGCACCGGCAAAAGCACCCACGCTTCCCTATGGCGCAGGCATTTCGGGGACACGGTCACGATGATCAACGATGACAAGCCGCTGGTGCGCGAAAAGGACGGGCGGTTCGTCATCTACGGCACGCCGTGGAACGGCAAGCACGCTATCGGCAACAACATCAGCGCGCCGATCAGAGCGGTGGTGTTCCTGCACCAATCGCCCGAGAACCGCGCCGAGAAGATCTCACCCGTAGAAGCGCTGACCCTGCTCCTGCAGCAGACCGTCCTGCCCTCAAAGCGCGGCGAGCTCTCAAAGCTGCTCGATATGCTGGGCAGGCTGGTAGAGAACACCCCGATGTACCGTCTGGGCTGTACCATCAGCGATGAAGCGGTCACTACGATTCATGATACGATCTATTCAAAAACATAAAACAACCACCTGCCATTGATTTGACAGGTGGTTTTTTCTTATACGGAATTACTTCGTCATAAACAGCACGCCGAGGGTATTCGGCCCGCAGTGGCTCGAGATCGTACAGGAAGCGCGGGTGATGTAGATCTCCTTGAAGATGTTCTTCGCCTTGAGCGCTTGATACACCTTCTCGACATACTCTTTGTTCGCGCCGGCATGGGTGATGAATACGCGCGAGGTGTCGATATCGTCATACTTGTTGAGGGTGTCCTCCATGTACTGGATCAACACCTTGTCGTACTTGCCGCGATACTTCTTGCCGACGCCCATCGACGCGCCGTCGTCGTTATGCACCTCGATCGAGGGCTTGAGACTCAAAAGGTTCGCGCCGAACATCGCGACCGCGGAGCATCTGCCGCCCGCGTGCATGAAATCGAGCCGATCGAGGACGAAAGACGCGTGAGCCTTGGGCACCATAGCGGTGACCTTCTCGGCGATCTCCTTGGCGGAAAGTCCCTGATCGCGCAGCTCACATGCCTTGATGACCAACAGTCCCGAGCCGGTCGAGAGGTTCTGGGTATCGACAGAGAAAACATGCCCGTCAAACTCCTGTGCCGCCAGAACGCTGCTCTGATGGGTAACGCTCAGCTTGGAGCCGAGGCTCAGATGCACGACGTCGCAGCCCTTGTCGGTGAACTGACGGAAGAAATCTGCGTATTCACCCACGCTGCCCGCGGTGGTGTGAGGCAGCTCCTTGGTCTTGTAGAAGATCTCATACAGCTCCTCGGGCTTGATGTTGACCCAGTCCTCATAGCTCTTGCCGCCGATGACGATATGCAGCGGGATACAGGTCACGCCGTAGCGCTGTTCGAGCTCCCAGTTGAGGTCGCAGGTGATGTCCGAGGTGATGACGACTTTGTTGCTCATAAAGTCCCTCCGAAGTAAAAAATGTTGTTGTGTCTCAAAGGATTCTTTGCTATAATTAGTATAAGGATTCTGTCGAATTTTCCGACAGTAGAATTCCTTATTCGTCTATTATACTACATTCCCCGAAAAAATCAAGTGCGAGGTGCGATATGATCAAACGATACAGCTATTCTCCGATCCTTCCTACGGGAGCGGTGGTCAAAGACCTGCCGATCTCAGACGGCGATCCCCTGCCCTTTACGCTCGACGGGCAGACCTTTACCTTTCATATGGATGAAAAAACACGCGTGTACGGGCTGGGCGAGACCGTGCGCGGGATCAACAAGCGCGGCTGGATCTACGAGAGCTTCTGTACCGACGATCCCAACCACAACGAGGGCAAACGCGCTCTGTACGGCGCGCATAACTTCATCCTCATAGACGGAGAGAAACGCTTCGGCGCGTTCTTTGACACGCCGTCGAAGATCACCTTCGATATCGGCTACACCGACAGTGGCATGCTGACCGTCACGCCGGAGAGCTTCGCGCTCGAGCTGTACATCATCACCGGCGATTCGCTCAAATCCATCGTCAGAGAATTTCGCTCGCTGATCGGCAGGAGCTATATCCCGCCGAGATGGGCGTTCGGCTACGGTCAAAGCCGCTGGGGATACGTGACCGAGGAGGATATCCGCGGCTGCGCCGACCGCTATCAAGAGGCAGGGATCCCGATCGACATGATCTACCTCGACATCGACTATATGGATCGGTTCAAAGACTTTTCCGTCAGCCCCGAACGGTTCCCGAATCTCAAAAAGCTCAGCGATGATCTCAAAGCCCGCGGCATCCGCCTCATCCCCATCATCGACGCGGCGGTCAAGGTTGAGGAAGGCTATGAGATATATGACGAGGGTCACGAGAAGGGTTACTTCTGCAAGGATGAAAACGGCGAGGATTTTGTCGTCGGCGTATGGCCGGGCAGGAGCGTGCTGCCCGATTTCCTCGATCTGGAAGCGGCGAAATGGTTCGGCAGCAAGTATAAGGCGCTGACCGATCTGGGTATCGAGGGCTTTTGGAACGACATGAACGAACCCGCGCTGTTCTACAGTGAAAAGGGATTGTTTCATTCTTTTGAAGAAATAAAGAAGATGGATATCTCTCAGCTGAACGCTTTAAGCTTCTTCGGCGCGAGGGATGTGCTGGCGCGTCTGCAAAACAACGACAGCGATTACAAGAGCTTCTACCACAACACGCCCTCGGGCAGGCTGCGTCACTATGACGTCCATAACCTCTACGGAGCGTATATGACCAAGAGCGCCCACGACGCGCTGGACGAGCTTTGCGGTGAGGGAAACAGTCTGATCTTCTCACGCGCTTCCTACATCGGAGCGCACCGCTGGGGAGGCGTTTGGACAGGTGATAACGCGAGCTGGTGGGGTCATATCCTGCAGAGCCTGCAGCAAATGCCCGGACTGAATATGTGCGGCTTTCTGTTCTCGGGCAGCGATATCGGCGGCTTTGGGAGCAACTGTACGCGTGACCTCCTGCTCCGCTGGCTGAGCTTTGCGCTGTTCACACCGCTGATGCGCAACCATGCCGCGGCAGGTACGCGCAGTCAGGAAGCCTATGCCTTCGGCGATACCGAAGCCTTCCGCCATGTCATCACACTGAGGTACCGCCTTCTCCCCTACCTCTACGATTCGTTCATGCACGCTGTCGAAAATGACGAGATGTATTTCAGACCCCTGTGCTTTGACTACGAGGATGACGAGATCGCCGCGACGGTGGAGGATCAGTTGATGGTCGGCGACAGGCTGATGATCGCGCCGATCTATACCCAGAACGCTGTCGCGCGCCATGTCTACCTGCCCGAGAAGATGACGCAGGTGCGAATGCACGAGGGCGAAATTTCTACAGAAGAATTAAGCAAGGGATGGCACTATATCTCCGTCCCCTTGGGCGACGTCGTTTACTTCACGACACGGGACGTTGAGCTCGCCGAGCCGGTGAGGAACACAGCAGAGCTGTTCGGATAATGGTTAACGGTTAACAGTTAACGGTGAAGGGCGGGACACCCGCACCCATTGATAGAATTGAAAATTGAAAGTGGAAAATGGAAAATGGTTTATGAGGGGCTTCGCCTTCATCCAATAGTATCATCCGCTTCTTGACAGAGGCTGATGCGTTGCGGTTAGTAGTTGTTATATCAATCCAAAACGCGTCAGCGTTTCCCACAACCGTTAACCATTCACCGTTAACTATTAACCAAAAACAAAGCTCCCCCATCAGGAGGAGCTTTCACGTTCGATAAACACGGTTGAGATTGCCACGGCATAAATGCCTCGCAATGACAAATTACAGGATGATCTCGCCGTCGGTCGTACCGGTCAGACCTGCTGCGTTAGCCTCGTCGGTATCGAGGTGAACGGCAGGCGCGTACTTCGGAGATACACGGACGATGACGTCGTCAAAGATGACCTTTCTGCCCTCGCCGCCGACAGCGACCTTGACGATCTGCTTATCCTCTACGCCGTACTCGACAGCGGTCTCGGGGGTCAGATGGATATGACGCTTCGCGACGATGA
The DNA here is from genome assembly GCA_902790985.1 of uncultured Ruminococcus sp. Classification (GTDB taxonomy): domain Bacteria; phylum Bacillota; class Clostridia; order Oscillospirales; family Acutalibacteraceae; genus Ruminococcoides. The sequence goes on along the minus strand of CADAUE010000061.1, from coordinate 1,928 downwards.
CGCCGTGGTCGATCTCGACCTCGCCCTCGGGTCCTCTGAGGATGCAGCCGGGAGTTCCGGCAAGATCGCCCGATTCGCGGATCACGCCGACAACGCCGAGCTTACGGGTCTCGGTCATAGAGATCTCTACTTGATCCTCGGGACGGAAGGGTCCGAGAATAGACATGGTGATCTCACCCTTAGGGCCTACGACAGTCACCTTCTCTACGCAGGAGAACTGACCGGGCTGGGACAGATCCTTCTTGTTGGTCAGGCTCTTGCCCTCGCCGAACAGGGTCGCGAAGGTCTCGGCTGTGACATGCAGATGGTGAGCGGAAGTCTCTACCATGATTGTACTTTTCATATTGATAACCACCATTCATAATTTGTTCGCGGAAGCTCCGCGGTAATATTCATCATACTATATTTCGCGTCAGATTTCAACACAATATTGGAAATAAGGTGAAGATTTTGAGCACATGGCAGGAAATCGAAGAAAAATGTCTGCGCTGTACGAATTGCAGACTGTGTGAGAACAGGAAGAATGTCGTTTTCGGCGTCGGAAACAGAGACGCCCGCGTGATGTTCATCGGCGAAGGTCCGGGCGAGCAGGAGGATATACAGGGCGAGCCGTTCGTCGGCAGAGCGGGACAGCTGCTGGACAAAATGCTCTACGCCGTCGACCTCGACCGCCGCACAAACGTCTACATCACGAACATCGTCAAGTGCCGTCCGCCTAAAAACCGCGACCCGCAGGACGATGAGCAGGACAGCTGTATTGGCTACTTAAGGGAACAGACGCGCCTCATCCGTCCGAGGGTCATCGTGACCTTAGGCAGGATCGCGGGCATGAAGCTGATCAAGCCCGATCTGCGTATTACAAGAGAGCACGGGATGTTCATCGAGCGCAAAGGGATATGGATGATGCCGATGCTCCACCCCGCGGCGCTTTTGCGCAATCAAAGCCAGATGGAAGGTGCGTTCAATGATTTTTTAATTCTCAGAGAGAAAATAAAAGAGGTCTGTCCGGAAGTGTATCGCAGTGAGGAGTTAGGAGTGAGGAGTGAGGAGTGAGGAGTGAGGAGTTAGGAGTGAGGAGTTTCGGGAAAGCCTGTCGGCTTTTGGATTTGTATAACAACTACTAACCGCAACGCATCAGCCTCTGTCAAGAAGCGGATGATACTATTGGATGAAGGCGAAGCCCCCCATAAACCATTTTCCATTTTCCACTTTCAATTTTCAATTCTATCAATGGGTGCGGGCAACGCCCGCCATCAACTCCTAACTCCTCACTCCTAACTCCTAACTAAAAAGCTGACCCCGAAAGGCCAGCTTTTCTCATGCTTTCAGCGCTCTGTCGAGCCAGACGTCGGCGATATCCAGCGCGACGTACAATCCCTGTTTTTCGCTGGACTTGACCAGCTGTTTGCGGGGGCTTAGGTCGGGATCGGTACAAAGCAGCTGTATCGCTACTCTGTCGGCGATCTCCTCGTCCCCTACGGTCTTTTTAGACTTTATCACCATATGGATGACAAAACGCTCTGCCATGCTGCCGTAATACAGCTCATCGCCGCAGCGAACCAGAGGCTTGCCCTTATAGGTCGAAAATTGCTTTTCAGCCATCGGAATCAATCCCTTCGTTTATAATCATGTATTCTCATCAGATATTCAGATAGGTCTTTACCATGACCTCGAGCAGGTCGTCGCGGTCGATCTTGCTGATGATGTTGCGGGCGTTGCCGTATGTCGTGATGTAGGTGGGATCCTCGCTGAGGATATAACCGACGATCTGGTTGATCGGGTTGTAGCCCTTCTTCTTGAGCGCGTTGTAAACGGTCGTCAGCGCGTCCTTCATCTCGTCGTCACGGTTACCTCCAAGGGAGAATACCATCGTCTTATCTAACATACAAACACCTCCGTTGATACTTATTCTATGCTATTATACACTA
>CADAUE010000060.1 GCA_902790985.1 uncultured Ruminococcus sp. | reverse complement strand
GTACTGTTAAATCATATCTTGAAAATAATTCGGACGGAAGCTTAACCAGAGTAGAATATATACGTGATAAAGGAGTTGTTATAGAGGAACTTGGAAACTCCATGTTTAAAGTTCAACTCGACATGATTGGATACGTCCGAATTACGCCCGGCGTAACCGTTTGGGAAAAACTCCTTGACGGCGACCCTCATATCGAGGTTCATATCCAAGCCGATATAGGTGATGCCAAAGCCGCCCTCGCCGATCGCCTCACCGATCAGATAGCGGTGATTCAGTACCGTACCGGGCTTTAAGAGCCGCGGTGATGTTTTCGGCGTCAGCGGTCTGCCGCAATGTGTACAAAAGGCGGCGTTGTTTCCGACGCGGTGCATACAATGGTAGCAATACATATGCTCATCTCCTTATACTAATCCTTAATAAAAAGATTTAATCAGATATTAGGGAGGGCGACGCAGGCAGGCTGGCGCCTGTCAAGGAGTCCAACAAAGCTATGCGAAATTTAGCCCAATAAATGATAAAGGTTTTTATTAAGGATTAGTATTACATAGCGTTCATCCGTTTTTCTTGCGGATAACAGAACCCTTGGGAATATAACGGTCTGCAGTCAGGTACAGTCTTTGCATCGGGTGCGGCGCGGAGGGGACGTCCTCCCCCTCTTCGGTTTGCAGCCGCAGACATTTGACCTCGAACGAAAAGCCGTCCGGAGGCAGGATATCCAGCGTATCGCCGACCAAAAACTTGTTGCGCTGGGTGATGACCGCGATATTCTCGTCATTACTTCCCTCTTCACAAACAGCGACCGCGTTGTAGCGGCGGATATAGCCGCCGTTCACGGTCTCTTGACCGGGCTCGCCGAAGAAAAAGCCTGTTGAGTAGGCGCGGTGACTGATCTTCTCCAGCTCCTCGACGATCCACGGGCTGACGCGGTAATCCTCTTCACCCACATGATCAAAGTATTCATCGACCGCGTGACGGTAAGCGTTGGTGGTCACGGCGGTATAGTAATAGGTCTTAGCCCTGCCCTCGATCTTGAGGCTGTCTACACCGGCTTCAATAAGCTCGGGGATATGTTCGATCATGCACAGATCGCGCGAGTTATACAGGTAGGTGCCGTCGCTGTGTTCTTCCACAGGAAAGAACTGACCTTCTCGGTTCTCCTCATAGAGATGATACTTCCAGCGGCACGGCTGAGCGCAGTCGCCGCGGTTCGCGTCACGCCCCGTCATGAAAGACGAGATCAGACAGCGTCCGGAGAAAGAAACGCACATCGCGCCGTGGACAAAGCACTCAATCTCCAGCTCCTTCGGGATCTTTGAGCGCATCTCGGCGATCTCGCAAAGGCGCATCTCACGCGCTAACACCACGCGTTTTGCGCCCATGTTATACCATGCGAGCGCGGACTCATAGTTGATGATACCGCCCTGGGTCGAGATATGCCGTTCCACATTGGGCGCGTACTTCTTCGCCATCTCAAATACGCCGAGATCGGCGATAATGAAGGCGTCCACGCCGCATGACGCCGCTTGTATCAAGAAGTCGGGCATCAACGGGATATCCGCGTTGCGCGGTAAGGTATTACAGGTCAGATAGACCCTTTTCTTCAGAGCATGGGCTTTGTCACAGGCCGATTTTAATTCTTCAATAGAAAAATTCTCCGATGCGGTACGCATACCGAAGCTCTTGCCCGCAAGATACACGGCGTCCGCTCCGTAGCGCAACGCCGTGTCAAAGCTCTCCATATCGCCCGCGGGCGAAAGCACCTCGGGCTTACTCATCTTTTGAAATGATCGAGAGATAGTATTCATGATCGTAAATATTGGTGGAATAGTAAGGCGTAGAACCGTTTTCGACCGAATCATGGCAGAAATAGAGGTACTCGGTCTCATAGGGATTGATCGCCGCTTTGATCGCCTCGACGCCGGGGTTGCAGATCGGTCCCGGCGGCAGTCCGTTGAAGTCATTGGTGTTATATGTAGAGTGGAAGATCGCTTTGATGCTGTCGGGTACATCCGACGCTTTGCGGTACGGATAGTAGACGGTACAGTCGCAGTTCAGCATCGCGACGCCTTGATCCGCGCCGTATTTCAAGCGGTTGTTGAGGATCGACGAGATATAGTACATATCGTCACGGGAAGCCGCCTCAGCCTGGATGATGGAAGCGATGGTGAGGATCTCGTCGACGGTGTAGCCGGTGCTCTTCGCCTCGTCAGCCAGCGTAGACTTCTTGGAATTGCTGAAATACTTCTCTTTATGCAATTCGATTTTGTTGTCGTAGTTATTCAAAAACTTGCTGATGACCGACTTGGGATCTTCGCCGACATAGAAGTCGTAGGTATCGGGGAACAGATAGCCTTCGAGCTTATAGTAACGGTCACCGGCGTTCGTGATATCCTGCAGGAAGGTGAAATCCTTGTCAAAATAATCGCTGTTGCAAAGATTGAGGAACTCCTGGATATCGTTGATAACAGTCGCTTCATGCAGCGTGTTGGCGATCTCGAGGACATTCATACCCTCTGTGATCTGTACTTTAGCGATATCGGTACGGTTGACGTTGCTCTGCAAAAAGTTGATGATCGCCTCATAGTCCTTGTCGGTCTCGATCTCGAAATCGCCTTGACGGAAGCCCTTGACATCCGAGGTAAAGTTCGCGTACATCTTGAAGAATCCGGGCTGGGTGATAACGTTCGACTGATAGAGGATATCGGCAACTTGATCCATCGTCGGGTCGGCAGGGATGTGGATGGTGACCTTGGTGGGATTCTTCTCACGGTTGATCGCCATCAGATCGTTCACGCCGACCAGCAGGAACTGGGACAAAACGATCGCCACGATGAGGATCATAGAGAGCCAGACGACCTTGAAGATACGGCGGTTGCGCTTCGCCTTGCTCTTTTCGATCAGCTTCTCTTCCTTCTTCTGCTGCTTCAGCGCTTTCTTGGAATCGCGCTCGATCCGCTTTTTGGTATCGTTGTCGGAATAAGAGTTAATCTCACGATTTCTCCTGCGGCGACGCTGAGAAGATTCCTCCGCGCTGCGCTTTTCGTAAGAAGTATAATCGGCAGAGGGTGTGTCGCCGCTGTAGTCGTAGTCGCCTCGGATCGCGCTGCGGTCAGCGGAACGGCGAAACTCCTCCATCTTCTTGCGGCGGGTCTCCTCGATCGATTCTTCGGGAATATTATTTCGTGAATAATCACTCATAATGGTGCTCCTTCATGGAATTACTTCATATATCTGGTAAAGCTATCCGTATGGATAACGTTCATCCTAACGTCAAATTCATCATCCTGCATAGTAGGTATCACGCTGTCGGCATAACACAAAGCCGCTTTCACACCTTTGAAATCAGCAAGGTAACGGTCATAGTAACCTCCGCCGAATCCAAGACGATAACCGCGCATATCACAGCATAATGCGGGACAGACACACAGTGTGTCTTCATCGGCGATGATCGCTTCACTCAGCGCCGGCGGCTCGAGGATCCCGTATTTTCCGGGAATCAGCTCAGAGACCTTTTCGACCCTGCGAAAGATCATCTTCCCCTCTTCAAGGCAGACAGGAAGTCCGACGGTTTTGTGATTCGACAATGCAGCGTGCAAGATCAGCGAGGTCGCGATCTCATAAGGTCTTGCCATATACAGCAGAACGGTAGCCGCCGCGCGGTACTCATGACTGATCAAAAGCCGCGTCTGTATCTCGACGTCCAACGCGCTCTTTCGCTCGATATCCTCACACAGCTTTTGTCGCTGTTCGCGGTAAAAATCTCTGAGATAGCCTTTGTCCGTTGAAGCGGGATTGGTCACAGCCATCAGCACTGCATCGCCTTTGCGACGCGCTCCGCTTCAAGCGGTGATTCGACCTGCGCTACGATCGCGAAGCCGAAATCCAGCGCGCAGCCCGCGCCCTTGGCGGTGATGATCTTGCCGTCGACAACGACCTTGTCGGCGCTGACCTTCGCGTCAAGAAGCTCGTCCTCAAAGCCGGGGAAACAGGTCGCTTTTTTGCCCATCAATACGCCCATCTTACCGAGGATCGAAGGCGCCGCGCAGATCGCGCACACATACAGTCCTCTGGAAACGCAGTAGGAGACCGCGTCCTTGACGCGATCCTCGGCGTACAGATTCTTCACGCCCGGCATACCGCCCGGCAGGATCACGCCGCTGATATCCTCGTTGATCTCGAACTCGTCGATATTCATATCCGCGGTGACAGGGATGTTGTGCGATCCGCGGATCACATCGCCGCCCACGCCTACGGTCGTCACGTCGATATCCGCTCTGCGCAGGATATCCACAGGCGCTAACGCCTCGGTTTCTTCAAATCCATCAGCTAAAAAACAATAAAACATATGATCCTCCCGGTATGCTTAGCATAGGTTATTTATCGGTGTTTAGTCCGCTTTTTATGCAGAAAATTTTTCCTTTATCTTCTCTATGATCGTGTCGCCGATCGCCTCGATCGACCTCATCCCGCCGTTCTCGGTACAGTCGATACGCTCCCATCCCAGATGATCGATCGCGTACATCGCGGATGTGCGGCACCTAAGCAGGTACTGAAAGTTCGCTTCATGGATATCCTTCTTAGATTCGTCGCCTTGATACCTGCCGTAGATCAGCTTTTGACTGATCGCGGGATCGACCTCTAAGAAGATCACCATATCCGGTGCGGGGATCGCAAGGCGATTGTACTCGTAGTCGAAGAGCCATTCGATATAACTGTCGCGTTCATCCTCGGGGAGCTTTGCCATCTGGTGGATAATGTTCGAGGTGGTGTAACGGTCGGCGATGATATAGTCATATTCGGCATAGTCCCTGCCCCATGTGTTGATGTAGGACGCGACCCGGTCGACCGCGTAAAACGAAGACGCAGCATAGGCGTTGACGTCGTCGGGGCTGCCGCCGAGCTTGCCGCCGAGGTACATTTTCACCAAAGCGGAGGAATCGCTTTGGTAGTCGGGAAAGCTGATGGTACGCGCCCTATAGCCCATCCCGTTCAGCCTTTCGGCGAGCAGCTTGCTCTGGGTCGCCTTGCCCGAACCATCCAGACCGTCGATAACGATCAGCTTGCATTTCTTATCTGCCATAAATACTCCTAAAGCTTTCAATAAAGCGCAAAAGCACATACTTTCCTTTATAATCCTGCTTATTATAACATATTTATAAAAAAACTTCAATAGGAATAATGTTACAAGAGAATGACAAAAGCCCCGAAAAATCGGAGCTTTTTACTATCATACCAGTCCCATGATCAGCGCAGTCAGAAACGCGCCCAATGAACCCGAGATCGCGACGACGATCATCGGCAGGTTGAAGAACGCCGTTATCAGAGCGATCACCGTCCCGACAGTTGAAGTCACTACGTTGCCTGTCGCGAAGAAGATCGCGGGAAAGGTCATCGCCGACAGTACGGCATACGGGATATAGTATAAAACCGAATTGATAAAACGCGACTTGATCTTCCCTCTCACAGCGGCAAAGGGGATCGCGCGGATCAAGTAGGTGGTCACAGCCATGACAGCGATATAGGCGACGATACTCATGCGCTCTCCTCCCCTCTCTCCTTGTCCTCAACCGGAACAGGGAAGATCAGCGCGGCAACGACAGAGGAAATCACCGCGCAGATGATGATGGAGAAGCCGCTTGAGATCATCGGCAGAAGGAAGTGTATCAGCACACTCAGAGCCGCAGCCAGCAGGATGACCAGCAGCAGCTTATGATTCTTCTTCGCGGGCGGCAGGATGATCGCGATGAACATGCCGTAGAGCAGTACCGACAGCGCCGCCGTTACGGAAGCAGGCATGATATCTCCCGCGACCGCACCCAAAAGGGTGCCCATGCTCCAGCCGATAAACGGCGTTAGGATCAAGCCGTACATATACGAGGGCTTGAGCGGTTCATCCTGTGCCGACGCGACAGCGAAGATCTCATCTGTGATGCCGTAGGCGACAAACAGCCGATGCATAAGGTTAAAGGACGGGTCGAGCTTTTGCGATAAACTCAAGCTCATCAGCGAATACCGCAGGTTGATCACAATCTGACAAAGCACCATCTCGAGCAGTGATCCGCCCGCGGCGATCACCTCGACGCCCGCGACCTGTCCCGCGGATGTCAGGTTCGTGACAGAGATCCCGACCGCCGCCAGTATAGATAGGTTTTGCTGGATACACAGCACGCCGAAGCCGAACGATACACTCAGATACCCGAGCATGATCGGCACGCCGTGGCGCATACCCATAACGAATTTCTTTTTCATATCTTCCCCGATAATCATTATCGAAAATACAGCAGAGAAATCCGCATATAGATTCCTCTGCTGCTTCTGGCGCGCCAAAAGGGATTCGAACCCCCGACCTTTCGCTTAGGAGTTTTACCATCCTATTCTTACGCAGTATCATACAGTATTACAGAATACCACAGAATCCAAGAAGAACAGTGAAAAAATCAAGGATCCAAATGCTGTGTAGTACGTTCTCGTATTACCTCGTACTATCTCGTATTACACAGTCCAATTAGCAAATCGTTAGCAAACAACACATCTTTAGCTGTTTGAATAACTGTGGTCATTATATTATAATTCGACAGGAAATTCAATAGCAAACTACCTAAGGTTGAAAATTCAAAGGCACTGCAGCTTAATTGATGTGGTGTCTTTTTCATATATCTTTTCAATTAATTATAATCATTTGCTTGCATTTGATTACAAAACGGTGTATAATAATAACACAAAGGAGATGATAATATGGCAAGCTCATTAGTTCAATTTCGAACAGACGACTCTGCAAAGATCAAAGCAATCAGTATTTGTGAAAAGCTGGGTATCGATTTACCGACTTATATGCGGATGTGTATTTCCAGATTGATTCAGGAAAACGGGATCCCATTCTCTATGAAGTTGGGTGATGAATCGGAGAACAAGGCGTTGAAAGCGATGAAAGAGGCAAGTCGAATCGCCAAAGAAAACGGTATTTCAGAAATGACCTTGGATGAGATCAATGCTGAGATCAGCGAAGCCAGAAAGTAAAGGTATCTGAATGAAGTATTATGCAGTCATCGACACCAATGTACTGGTTTCGGCTATGCTTAAATGGGATTCCGTACCGGGCAATATTATGGAGCTCGCCTTCAGTGGCCCTGTTATACCGGTTCTCAATGAAGAAATTTTCAACGAATATCGCGAGGTTTTGTTACGACCGAAATTCCGCTTAACAGAAGATATCGTAAACGATGTTCTTGAAGCGATAAATGAGAGAGGTATCTTTGTCGATGCCCAAACACTTGATATTGAATTACCCGATCCTAAGGACAGAATCTTTTATGAAGTAGTTATGGAAGAGAGAAACGACGAGGACGCCTATCTTGTAACCGGCAATATCAAGCATTTTCCGATAAAGCCGTTTATTGTGACGCCCAGACAAATGCTGGATATCATTCTGTCTGATACAGAAAACTATAATTGAATATACAAATCAAACCGCTGTGTTAATCAATAACTCAGCGGTTTTCTATATAAACAAAGTAGTGAATTGCTTTTCGCGAAAAACAAATGGGAGATTATAAGACAGTAAAGCCTAAATTCAGTAATTGCCGATAATATAACTGCATTTTGTGAGTAAAGGAGTGTGAAAGTAGTAATAGACTAAAAGGAGCATATGGAAGTGCTATTGATTTTCCTACAATTGAAAACCGGCTTAATGTCAAAAATAAAATTCAGAAAGGAAATGAAAATGGCTTCTATTATCAAACGCAACAAATCTTATTCAGTAATCTACAATTATACTGATAAAACCGGTCAAGTTAAGCAAAAGTGGGAGACTTATCATACTTATGAGGATGCCTTGAAACGTAAAGACGAAATTGAGAATCCTCAGCCGCTCATATTGTCTACCCCGCCGGATGAACAGAAAGTATCGGATTTCTTACATGATTTTGTCTGTATGTATGGCGAGAAGAAATGGGGCGTTTCTATGTATGACGCTCAGACTTCCTTAATTGCTAATTACATAAACCCAATCATCGGTAATATGAACATTCAAGACATCACTCCGCGGCTTGTAGACAAGTATATTCAAGCCCTTCAAAAAACACCCTGCGTATCCACAAGAACAAGAAAAGGTAACAACAAATATATTTCAGCAAATACTATTGAAAAGATAATCAAGCTTCTTCGCTGCGCTTTTAAGCAAGCTGTTCGATGGGAAATGATCGACAGAAATCCTTTTGAATACGCCATACTACCGAAAGTTGAACACAAGACACGGGACATATGGGATGCAGATACCATTCGTACGGCTTTGAGTAAATGCACTGACAATAAGTTGTATATTGCGATGAATCTTTCTTTTGCCTGCTCTCTCCGTTTGGGAGAAATACTCGGGCTGAAATGGAAGAATGTTCACATCGAAGATAAAGATATTGTAACCAACAATGCATACATATTTGTTGAAGCAGAATTGGAACGGGCATCAAAGAGAGCAATCGAAGCTATTGGTGATAGTGAGATTTATCAGATATTCAAACCGCTTATGCCAAATACCAGTACGCGGCTGATTCTCAAAAAGCCAAAAACGGAGTCCAGTATCAGAAAGGTATGGCTGCCTAAGACGGTCGCCTATATCCTTCGTGATTGGAAAAAGGCTCAGAATGAACATAAAGAATTCTTAGGTGATGAATATCAGGATTGTGATTTAGTCGTCGCATTACCAAACGGTCGTCCTTGTGAAGGGCGGCTCATTCATAAGGAATTCAATGCACTGAAAGAGTCTGCTGGTCTCCCTGATGTGGTGTTTCATTCATTGAGGCATTCCAGTACAACCTACAAGCTGAAACTCAATCATGGCGATCTGAAGGCTACTCAAGGAGATACAGGACACGCCGAAATAGATATGATCACAAACGTCTATGCCCATATCATGGATGAAGATCGACGATTAAACGCACAGCGCTTCGAAGAAGCATTTTACTCAAATCTTGATCTAAGGAAATCCACTCCTTCTAAGGAACCCCAACCGTCTCAGATAGTTGATATCAATCCCTTGATAGAGCAAATGAAACAAACTCCTGACCTTGTAAATGCTTTTGCAGCTATGGCTTTGGGACAGCAGATTTTTGTAAATTGCTGTCGAGAAGGCTTTGGATCCATTAGCAAATGATGTGAAAATGGTTCCAATCCCATTAGCAAATATTCATCGTATTCAAACAATATTCTTTCTTCTTTTCTGAAAGAGTATTGTGAAAAAGGAAAAGCACCGCCTATCTCAAAAATGAGATAAACAGTGCGTTTCTGGCGTCCCGGAAGGGACTCGAACCCCCGACACCCGCTTTAGGAGAGCGGTGCTCTGTCCAGCTGAGCTACCGAGACATCTGTATGAATATTTAGTTATTATACAAAACAGGGATTGGAACGATCAGGCTATTAGGAGGCGAACGCTCTATCCTACTGAGCTATTGGCGCAATTGCATATCATATTCTACTCTATCAGCGCGGGATTGTCAAGGCAAATCACTTGCCATGCGTCCATTAATCTCTCCATCGTGAACGCGGCGTTCGCCGGACTGGTGGACGGCAGCTTGATAGCTTTAATCCTTGTTGTCGGATAGATGTACTTCATATACAGGTTGTACGAGGTCGCGCCGTTGCAGAAAATGCGTTCTACCCTGCTGTTGTCAAGGATCACGGAAAGATCGTTCGGCACAACGTCCCTGATCGAGCTGTCGGACGAGCCGGTGATCGTGCAGGCATGGATCGTGTCCCACATCGCGATATGATGTTTGAGCGCGAGACCGCGCTTTTCGTCGATCATCTGCGGTACAGGCGCATCAAACAGCGCCGCGATCAGCTTCCAGAAGCGGTTTTGCGGATGGCCGTAAAAGAACATCGCCTCACGCGATTTCACCGACGGAAATGAACCGAGGATCAGTATTCTGCAATTCTCGTCATACAGCGGCGGGATCGGGTGAATGATTGTTTGAGCTCCGGACATATTTACCTCCCTATGGTGAACCAAAAAGAATAATGAGAGTCCGAAAGCTCCTATTTTTCACCATGATCTCTTGATAAGAAAAAATCGGCAGCCGCTTTCGCTGACTACCGATCTTTGGAGGCGACACCCGGAATCGAACCGGGGAATCAGAGTTTTGCAGACTCGTGCCTTACCGCTTGGCTATGTCGCCGAATGTAATACGGTTGAGATCGCCGCAACCTCGAAAAGAGCCACATAACGACTGTTATCATCAACCTACATTTATCGAAAAAGGACTTAACAATGTAAGTCCTTTTCACGTCTATGGAGCGGATGACGGGGCTCGAACCCGCTACCTCCACCTTGGCAAGGTGGCGCTCTACCAGATGAGCTACATCCGCAAAT
>CADAUE010000059.1 GCA_902790985.1 uncultured Ruminococcus sp. | reverse complement strand
TTTGATGCGATTCTATGCTGAGTATAAACAGCTTATAAATACTATTTGTTATCGAAAGCTAAGGCTGCCGCAAAACTTCTCGTTTTGCGACAGCCCCTTCTTTGCATGTTGTAGGGTTTATGAGTGATCCTTGAAAGGGATGGCGTCGGTGACGGTGACGGTATCGTCCGTCACGCGGAAGCGGACGTCGTAGCCGCCGTAGGCAAAGCCGTAGACGCGGTCGGGGTCGTTCTGGTAGCCGGGACGGGGATCGTAGCAGAGCACCTCGCGCAGGGCGGCGAGCTGTTCGGCTGAGAAGAGATCGGCGATCGGGTCGGGGATCTCGACGACGAGAGGATCTTGTGTTTGCGGGCCGTAGGCGCCGGTTTTGGCGTTCGGGACGCTGTCGGCAAAGGGCAGGTACGGCTTGATATCCAAAATCGCGGTGCCGTTCATCAGATCGGCTCCCGCGACCGTGAGGACGGCGCCGTCCGTATCGGTATGGTTAACGGACAGAAGCTTGACGCAGGTCAGTCCGATGGGGTTCGGACGGTTGGGCGAACGGGTAGCGAATACGCCCATGCGGGTGTTGCCGCCGAGCTTGGGCGGTCTGACGGTGGGTGACCACTCGCGCTTGCCCATCGGCTCAAATGCCCAGATCAGCCATAGGTGATCAAACTCCTCGATACCGCGGAACGCTTCGGGAGTGCGGTACTCGGGTTCCATGAAGATATGCGAGATCAGATGCTCGGACATCCCGCTCTGACGCGGCAGTCCGAACTTGGTGGGAAAGTCGTTTTTGATATAGGCGATCGGTTTCATGTTCATAGGCGGTTTGATGTATTCTTCAGCAGAAGTCATAGCCGTTTTGCTTCAGCGCGGCGACGGCTTTTTGAAGATTTTCTTCTTTGACGAGGATGTAGTCGGTGTTGTAGGTGGATACGGCGAAGATGCCGATCTCATGCTCGGCGAGGATCGTCGAGATCTTGGAGAGGATCCCGATCAGAGAAAAGTCCAGTACGCCGATGATGCGAAAGGCGCGCCATCCGTCCTCGCGGTTGAGGGTGGAAGCAGGGGTGGCGGAGGTTTTGCAGACGAGGGACAGCTCTTCGTCGGTCTTGCCGATGAAAAAGAGGTCGTCGGATAAAGGCAGATCTCGGATATCTTTCAGCTGACATACCGTCAAGGGTTCGTTCAAAAGTTGCAGTTGCATCGCGGGTACCTCTGTCACAGTTTGGTTTCCATATAGGTTTTCAACGGCTGCATCCCCATCTTGCGATAGAATCTCTCAGCGGAGGGGTTGACGCTCCAGACGTTGAGCGTCACACTGTCGCAGCCGTTCTCGCGCGCTGTATCGACGACAAAGTTGTAGAGCTTCTCGCCGATATGACGGCGGCGGTACTGCTCGTCGACACACAGATCGTCGATGTACAGCGTCCGACGGTGGTGCAGCTGGGGTGAATCGGGCGTTTCCTGATAGATACAAAAGGCATAGCCCATAAGGATATCGTCCTCGGTATAGACAAAGATCGGGGTCGTATCATCGGCGATGATCGCGGACAATTCCCCGGTTGTGTATTTTTTTGCGCCTGTCTTGAAGATGTCGGGTCTGCCCGAAGCGTGAAGCTGCTGTACTTGATATAGCAGATCGTTCAGGCGGTCGATATCAGCGGCGGTGGCTCTGCGGATCATATAAAACTTCCTTTCTCAGCTTACGACGTTGCGGGGTGTACCGTTCAAATAGCCGCGGATATTCTCGGCAACGATATCCATCAGCCTGCGGCGGGTCTCCAGCGGCGCCCACGCGACATGCGGGGTGATGATACAGTTCTTCGCGCGCATCAAGACACAATCCTCTTCCATCGGCTCGACGCGGAGAACGTCGATACACGCGCCGCCGAGGCGGTCGCTTTCGAGCGCGTCATACAGATCCTGCTCGACCATCACGCCGCCGCGGGCGGTGTTGACAAAAAGCGCGCCCGGTTTCATCTTTTTGAACGTTTCTTTGTTGAACATATCCTCGGAATCCTTGTTCAGCGGACAATGGACGGTGACGATATCGCTCTCGCTGAGAAGTCGGTCAAAGGCGACCTGTGTGACGCCGGTGACGTTTTTTTGACTGCGGTTATATGCGATGACGTTCATGTGGAAGGCGTTCGCGATCGCGGCGACCTCTTTTCCGATCGCTCCCAAGCCGACGATACCCAGCGTTTTGCCTGCAAGCTCGTTGAGCGGATAGATAAAGGGGGAGAAGGTGGGGCTGCGCTTCCATCTGCCGTCCTTCACATATTGATTGTACTGCGCGACCTTGTTGTAATGCTCCAGGATCAGTGCGAAGGTCTGCTGGGCGACGGCGTGGGTGGAGTAGGAGCCGGCGTTGCATACCGTGACGCCGTGCGCGCGGCAGTAGTCGACGTCGATGTTGTTATAGCCTGTTGCGAAAAGCCCGATATACCGAAGGTTTTTCGCAAGGCGCAGGGTCTCGGCGTTGAGCTGTGTTTTGTTGCAGATGACCATATCGGCGTCGGCGATCGCTTCGGCAACTTCGTCATAGCGGAGCAGTCCGTAGGAGATCACCTCGCCGAACTCGCTGAGACAGTCAGCGGTGACGAGGTCGTCGATCACCGTCTGCGCGTCGGTAAGAACGATTTTCACAATGTCATCCCCTTTGTTCAGAGAAATCGTATAGATTGATTTTATCATAAATTCTCCATGACCGCAATAAGAACTTGATTGCCGCGGTGTTTACAAGGGCGGGGTTTTCTGGTATCATGGGATCATCAAACAGTCACCCTATGGAGGCAATCATGAAAAATCCGTTTCGTTTTTTGAAACGATCTCATCATACAGATGAAGAAACACAGACCGCTGCCGAAGAAGAAACCGTCACAGAGGAAGAAGAGATCGAAGAACCTGTGTCGGAGAAAACGAAGGACCCGGACGATGGCTTTGTCGAATGGCTTCGCTCGGCACAGCGCGGCGGTATCGAGCGAAGAGAGCGCAACGATATCTATGAGACATACAGCGTGTACGGCGCGGATGAACAGGGGCGGCTGATCTGTCGGTTGTATCACCGCTATCCTGAGCATGAGCGTGACTTTGGGCTGTCGTACAGCCGCGTGCTTCAATTTGACGAATTCAACAAGCGGCTGCTCGCGGAGCTGGATCGCGGCGATATCAAGCTCGGCGACTATCACGCTTGTATCGAAAAGGCGGAGCAGCTCTGTGGGATCACGCCGGGCGAGGATGGGACTTATACCGGATTTTCACGGGCGGAAGCAGAGGTGCTGCGGGACTTTTGTGAAGCGGCAGATACCTTGACGGACAAGGAATACCGCACCGGCGACGGGATCTTTCGCTGCTCCTGCCGCAGCGTCGTCGGCGACGAGTCGCTGAACCTTTGGTTTCGCAGACCACTTCGGCACGACGCGCTGGATACGCAGGTTTCGGGCGTCAGCCGGGTAGACATCGGCGGTTACGATATCGAAAGCATGTGGATCATGGGCGTGTACAACCGTATCAGCGAAAGGTGCGAAAGGTGCAGGGTCACAAAGCTCGTCTATGACTGGAGCGCTGAAAAGGAAACGGTCTTTTTGATGACGCTCGAAGGGTTCGGCGGTATCGGCGGCACGCTGCTGCTGGCGGTGTCGGATGCAGCGGCTTTCTCGCGGTTTGGCTTTTATTCGCTCGACTTTTCTCATACGAAACCCTAATACTAAGTAGCAATAACAAATCCCACTCGGTCGAGTGGGATTTTGTGTTGGTATAGGGTTATACTTGAAAAAGGAGTTGATCCGGTATCGCGTATCATCCTGTATATCGGCACGGAGCGATTTACAGGCTGGTGATGTTCTCGCCCTTGATCAAGCCGTTCGCGCCTTCGATCAGGCTGTCGATATACGCCTTGCTCGTCGTACCGACCGCAGCGCCGTTGAGCTCAAGGATATAGTTCGTCGCGTCGGAGGTGTAGACGGTCAAGGTGTCGGCGGAGCGGTCGGACGAATAGGAGTAGGTGACGCTCATCACCTTACTGCCTTTTTCGCCGTCGGGACTGCCTTGGTTCTTGATCGCGTTGAGGTTCTGGAAGAAGATGGAGAAGTTTTGTTCGGTCAGCTCCTTGCCGTCGTAGGTCGCGGTGGTCGTAGTGACCTCCTGTTCGTTGCCGTCGTCGTCGGTGACGGTCTCGGTGGAGGAGGTGACGTCCAGATCGAACGAGGTGTCGCCCGCGGAGAAGCTGATCTCGCTGACGTACGCCTTGTTGACGATGAGGGGGTTTTCGGGCATGAGCAGATCGAGCCCCGTCTTAGCCCAGCTGACCGCGGCGAGCTGGATAGTGTAGACGACGTTTTTGTCGGGGTTGTAGATGTAGACAAGACCGTCGTCGTTTGCGGCAGACGCGTGGAGGGTGATCTCGGTATCGGGGTAGGTCGCCTTGACGCTCGCGTACGGCTCGCTCAGTCCATAGGACGAGAGCTGATTATCGCTCGGGTTCACGCAGACGACCTCTTCCGCGTACAGTCCGCGGATGTTGCCGGCGATATCGTAGCTCTCGGTCGCATTCGCGTACATGCGGCGCGGTGAAGTGACGATGTAGGCGGCGTCGATCGCCTTATCGGTGTTGGGTTCGAGGGTGATCGGTTCGTCGTAGCGGGTACCGGAAATGGTCAGACTCGAGAACTCGGCGTTCTCGGAATCCTCCATCTTGTCGGTGACGTCCAGACTGATGAAGCTGTTGACACTGTAGAGGAAGGGTTCGACGTTTTCGGTCGCAACAAGGTAGACCGCGTCGGAGCTGCCGAAGGCGACATAGGCGCCCGTATCCTCGCCCGCGGCGTTGTTGCCGACGCGGATGACGGCGGTGGTGTCGTCGTTGAAGCTGACGTTGACCGTCGCGCGGGGCTTGTCAAGACCGTAGTCGGAAAGGTTGCCGCTTGCTGTGATGATCTTTGTAAACTCGAGGGCGGACACATGGGAAGCGACTTCGCCCGCGATTCCTTCCTGCAGGGTGTAGCCCTCAAAGCCGACCAGCGTGTAGACGGTGGCTTCACCCTCGGGGGTATGGGAGGTGACAGTGAAGGAGCCGTCCTCGTTCTCGACGTCGATCTGCTTGATATCGGCGGGGACATAGGTCAGCAGGGAGCCGACGCCGTTTTGCAGAATATTGCCGTTTTCGTCGAGCTTGACGGACGCTTCGTGGACGCCGTCTTTGCCGACGTCGAGGGTGATCTCGGCGGGATCGGCGACGCCCTCGCTCTTTTGATAGGTGCGGCGGCGTACCAGAATGAGCGTGACGACCAGCGCGGCTACGACGACCAGCGCGATGATGACGATCAGGATGGGTTTGCGGTTCTTGCCGGTTTTGACGGGCTTTGTCGGCTCTTGCTCACGGCTGAGAAAGCTGTCGAGAGCGGAATTATCTTCGGCTTCTTCCGCTTTGGCTGCGGGGGAGGTTGCTTTTTCTATCGAATCTTTTTTGATGTTTTCATCCATTATTTGTGCCTCCTGCGGATCCAGACGACGATACCGATGATCAGCACGGCGATCGGGATGATGAATCGCACGAGGATCGACGGGAACAGGATGTCGTTGGCGGATGTGATACCCAGCTCATGCGCGGAGGGGTCTTTGCCCTCGATGACGACGCTGACGTCCTCTCGCTCGGACAGCGTGTTGAAAAGGTTGATGAAGTAGGACGCGTTGTTGAAGGAGCCGGTGGACAGGAAGTTGGAGGTGACAGCCTCATAGGAGCCGATGACGATGACGGAGGAATCCTTGCTTTCGTCGCTGCCGTCGTTATGCTTGCCGATCGCGGCGCCGTTGAGCACCTGATAATCCGGCTCGAAGTCTTTGGAGCCTTCTTCAGAGAGATCGATGGGCAGCATGAAGCTCTTTTCGGAGGACAGCAGGAGAGGCTTTGCCATCGTTTCATCCGTGATCGTGATGGGCATGGTCAGGTTCATTACGACGGGGATCGTCTTGTTCCTGAGGCCGTCGGTATAGGCGGTGTCGTCGCCGTAGTCGTAGATGGACAGGTAGTGGTTATCGCCGGGGATCACGTAGTTGGAATCGCTCTCAAAGATATAACCGTACTGCATCTGCATGCCGTAATCGCTGAGGATCGCGTTGAGGTTCGGGTATTCTTTGAGATCATGTTGATCGTTCGGGAAGTAAACGAGATTGTGGCCGTATTTGCCGTCGTTGTCAAGCCACTTGGTCAAGGTGGTGTAGATGCTCTCGTCGATATCGACGTCGGGGTCGTAGATGATGACGTACTCGCTGTCGTCGGCGATAGAGCCGTTGAGCAGGCTGACCTGCTCGACCTCAAAGGCGTTGTTCTCGAGCAGGGTGGTGAACGCCGTCATCTCCTGTTCGCCCTGTCCCGAAAGGACGGTGACCTTGGTTTTGTCCTCGGTGGTGACGTTCATGATCGCGGTCATCATCGCCTGTTCGACGTTCTGTTTGGTGATGACGGTGGTGCCGTAGTAGTAATACTGCTCCTGGTCATAGGTGAACATATCGGTGAGGTCTACGGCACGGTAGAGGTCGCCGCTTACGACCAGAGCCATATGGTTCTTTGTCCAGTCGATCTGCGGATAAGGTGAGGTGAAGGTCGGCTCGGCGGTCAGGTCGACATAGTGCAGCTCGACGTTGTCGGAGCTGTCAGCCATCGCGTGGAGGAGTCGGTTTGCCTGCACATAATACTTGTAGCTGGAGCTGTCGCCGCTCTCGAAATCGGTCTCCTTCTGCAGGATATAGATATCGACCGGCTTTTTGATATCACTGAGATAGTCCCGGGTCTCGGACTGGAGCTTGTAGGAGGAGTTCTCGGTGACGTCGATATACAGCGGATATTTGTCGGTGACGGCGGCCAGGACGATGTTGACGAGGACGATCGCCGCGATGAACAGGATCGTCAATACCAGAGAGAGCGTGCCGCGGCGGGTGGAGCGTGATTTCAAAAAGCTCTTGAAGCCGCCTTTTTTCGCGGAGGTTTTCTTTTCGTTATTCATAGCGCACCTCCTCAGCTCCAGCGGCGTTTCTCAAACACTCTGATACACAGGAACAGAAATACCGCGATCACAGAGAGGAAGTAAACGACGCTTGTCAAATTGATGATTCCGTTGATGAAGTTCGTGAAATGCCCGTCAAAGGAGATGTTGTTCAGCAAGGCGGTGAACCACTCCGCGCTGACGAGGTTCGTGAGCGAATCGAGCATGTAGATCAACAGTCCGACGCCGATGGACAGAACCGCGGCGATGACCTGGCTCTCGGTCAGAGCGGAGATGAACAGGTCGATCGCGATCAGCGCGCCGCCCATCAGCAGCATACCGAGCAGGGTGGTGAAGAACACCGCCCAGTCGAGCGGGGCGTAGAATGAGAGGATGACCGCGTAGAGGACATAGATCGCGTTGCAGATACAATAGAGCAAAAACGCGCCTAAAAACTTACCGAGAACCATCTCGGTCAGGCTGATCGGCGCTGTCAGAAGCGCCTGGTCGGTTTTTTGCTTGCGTTCTTCGGAAAAGCTCTTCATCGTGACGATCGGGATCAGAAGGACAACGATCATCAGCATGGACAAAAACAGATAGCTCATCGAGGTGGTGTTCGAGAGCAGACAGTACATGTAGAAAAACAGTCCCGAGAAGAAATAGAATACGGCGAGGACGATATAGCCGATCGCCGAATTGAAGTAGGAGCTGAGCTCCCGTTTGATGATCGCAGACATCAGTCCTCACCTCCCTCAGTCAGTTTCAAGAAGCTCTCCTCAAGCGACAGTCCGCCCGGACGCATCATGAGGATCGGACAGTTTGCCTTTGAGAGAGCGTTGAAGACGCCGCGGCGCACATCCGTGCCGACCTCGTACTCAACGGTATAGCTCAAGCCGTTGCCCTTTGTCACGCGCTTGACGCCCTCGACCGCGCCGATGGCTTCACATACCGCGGCGGAGGAGCCTTCGACCTCCATCATCAGGATACCGCCGCCGCTGACCTCTTCGGAGAGCGCGTCGGTAGCCGCGTCGGCAACGATTTTGCCGCTGCTGATCATGACGATACGGTCGCATACGGCGCTCACCTCGCTGAGAACGTGGGACGAGAAGATGATGGTGTGTTTCTTGCCGAGAGATTTGATCAGCTTGCGGATGTCGATGATCTGCTTGGGATCCAGTCCGACGGTCGGCTCGTCGAGGATCAGTACCGGCGGATTGCCGAGAAGCGCTCCCGCAAAGCCTACGCGCTGGCGGTAGCCCTTTGACAGGTTCTTGATGACGCGCTCCGAGACGTCGGCGATCTTGACGATCTCCATGACCTCGGCGATATGCGCCTTTTTCGGCAGGCGGACCTTCTTCAGATCAAAGATAAATTCGAGATAACGGCGCACCGTCATATCTTGATACAGCGGCGGCTGTTCGGGCAGATAACCGATCTTGGACTTTGCCGCCTTGGGGTTTTCGAGGATATCCGCGCCGTCGATCACGACGGTGCCTGAGGTCGCGCCCAGATAGCCCGTGATGATATTCATCGTGGTGCTCTTGCCGGCGCCGTTCGGACCCAGCAGTCCGACGACCTCGCCGCTCTCAGCGACAAAGCTGATATCGTCAACAGCTGTCATGCCGCCGTAGCGCTTTGTCAAATGTTTCACTTCTATCATTTGCATTTCTCCTTTTTTAAAATGCCCTAATAAACCACAGTCAATTATAGCACACGTTAACGCATTAATCCAGTAAATTTATTGTTAACAAAAAGTGATCAGTCGGTGATTTTTCTAAATGCCGTGGGTAGGGGATAGGCGGCGCTGAGCTGATGCTCCGTGACCCAGAGGAAGCGGCCGGAAGGCTCGGTGATCTCTGCCGTATAGCCCTTCATGCACCAATCGATATGGGTGAAAACGTGCTTTGCGTCTTTGAGGAAACGGATGGTCTTCGGGGACAGATGCCAATCTTGTAAGATAGTGAAAAGCTCGTTCTCGGTGTAAAAGCCCTCGATGTTCGGCAGCTGGTACATCCCCGAGAGAAGTCCCGTGTCGGGACGTTTTTCGATAGCGATACGACCGTCGGGCGTCAGAAGAACAAGGACGGTCAGATCTTTACGGCTGCGTTTGAGCTTTTTGACGCGCACCGGGATCTCGGCGGTGAGGTTTTCTCGATAAGCGGTACAACAGGAACGCAGCGGGCAGGCAGAGCATAAGGGCGTGCCGTTCGGCAGACAGATAAGCTCGCCCAGCTCCATCAGCGCTTCGTTGAACGCGCCGGAATGCCGCGGCATGATCTTTGTTAATTCTTCGGAAAAGACCTTTTTTGTTTGCGGGAGCAGGACGTTTTCACGGCTGCCCTGTATGCGCGCGATCACGCGCAGAACGTTGCCGTCGACGGCGGCGACCTTCTCGTCAAAGCAGATCGAGGCGATCGCGCCGGCGGTATACTCGCCGATCCCGGGCAGCTTTTTCAGCTTTGTGAAGGTATTCGGGAACTGACCGGCGTGATCGTTCATGACGGCGACGGCGGCTTTTTTCAGATTGCGGGCGCGGCTGTAGTAGCCCAGTCCCTCCCAGAGCTTCAAAAGGCGGTCGTCGTCGACCTCGCTTAGGCTTCTTATATCGGGCAGGGCTTCCATGAACCGCGCATAGTAACGCATGACGGCTTCGATCCGTGTCTGTTGGAGCATGATCTCGGAGATCCAGACATGGTACGGCTCGGTATCGCGCCGCCACGGTAGATCTCTTTTGTTGCTGTCGAACCAGTGCAGCAGCGGTTCGACGATGTTCTGTAAGGGTTCGTTCATAAGCTCACCTGTTGTTTTTGATAGGTGTAGTATACCACAGAATCTTTCGCGTGAACAGTCCTTGCCTGTCGGTTGATGATTTGTTATAATACTGTTATGTAGTGACCGTTTGTCAATAGGCAAAAGTCACAAATGTAAAAAGGCAGAGGGCGTGTGACAGGAGCCGGTAACAGAAGAATCGGA
>CADAUE010000058.1 GCA_902790985.1 uncultured Ruminococcus sp. | reverse complement strand
AGAGCAGTACCTCTACATGATCGGGGAAGATGTCGACGTCAACATAGCCGCCCTCGGCGTGGATGACCATGTTGATCTCGGCTTCGTACATCGCGATCGCGACCCTGCGGATGGCGTCGGTGTTGTATCCAAGCGCTTTCAAGCGTTTTTTGACGGAGCCGGAGGCTTCGCCCGCACGGGTAAAATCCTCGCCGCTTACGTCATAGTGCAGATGGATGTTGTTCATACAGCGGTACCTCCGGACAGACCGTTCGCGTAGAGCTTGCCGCAAGCGGTAAACATGCGGAAACGCGTTTTGATCAGCGTGATGTCACGGCTCTCAGCGAGATCGATGATACCCTGGTCGGGCATTTTACCGCGGACAAAGACGATGCACGCCATGTCCATCATCTCGGCGGTACGCACGACCTGGGGATTGACAAGACCCGTCAGCAGAACGCTCTGATCCTTGACGAACGCCAGTACGTCGCTCATCATATCGGAACCGCAGGCGGTTTTGATCTCGGTGTTGAGGTCGCCTTCACAAATGACTTCGCCTTCTAAGATGTCAATAATATCCTTAACTACCATGTATTTCCATCCTTTCAAGATGTATTATTACAGTTACAATAATGATACCATAAAATCAGCGGTTTTACAACAGGACAAATACGGCAAAAAGCGCGTGAGAATGTTGTGTAAAACGACGAAAAGAGCGCCGAACTTCTCGGCGCCCTTTCAACGACTTCTGTTTTTTCTGTTAAAGGCGAATTGCTACTTAGTATAATTCGGTGATCAATTGTACTCGGATAGTACCGCCTTACCCTGCGCGAGGGATTCTTTGACATTGAGGATGCGCTGGTTACGACTGCCCCTAAAGTGGAGCATGAGGCTCATTTCTTCTTCGATGAATCTGCCGTCGACCAGCCAGTCGCATTGTTCGAGCAGCTCACGGTACTCGGGATGGCGATCGAACTGCGCCCATAATTGCTCAAAAGTATAACCCGTGTAGCAAAAGACGTTGAGCCCCATTTCATGCGCTCTCTCTGCGAGAACGGTCAGCGACTTTGCCTGTGTGAACGGTTCGCCGCCGGAGAGGGTCACGCCGCTGAGCAGCTTATCCTTAGCGGCTTCTTCCAGCACGCGTTCCACAGAACTGTCGTAGCCGCCGTCAAAATCCCATGTATGCTGATTGTGGCAGCCCTTGCAGTGGTGGGGACAACCCTGCACGAATACCGTCATGCGGATGCCCGGACCGTCGACGATGCTCTCGCGGATGACGCCGGCAAGCCGCAGGGGTGTTTTTGTTTCTGACATGGATATGGCTCCTTTGTATGGCAACAGGGGCGGGTAAAGCCCCACCCCTGTCAATCTTTGATTATCAAACAGCTTCAAGCTCGCAGGAACAGTCGGAGGTGACGCTGTGCTTCACTCTGTCCTGTACCTCAGCCTTTTTCGCGTTGTTGAAGCGGTCGAGGGTACCGACAAGATAGCCTGTGATGCGGCGGATGCGCTCTACGCCCGCGCCGTCTTTGGTGATCTTACGACCGCACTTCGGGCAGTAGTCGCCGATGATGCCGGTGTAGCCGCAGACGGGGTCGCGGTCGACAGGGTGGTTGATCGAGCCGTAACCGATGCCCTCTTCCTTCATGCAGCGGACGACCTGCTCGAACGCTTCGAGGTTCTCGGAGGGGTCGCCGTCGAGCTCGACATAGGAGATATGACCGGCGTTGGTGAGAGCGTGGTAGGGAGCTTCGATCTTGATCTTGTCAAAGGCGCTGATCGGATAGTAGACCGGTACATGGAAGGAGTTGGTGTAATATTCGCGGTCGGTAACGCCCTTGATCACGCCGAAACGCTTCTTGTCCATGCGGACAAAACGTCCGGACAGACCTTCGGCGGGAGTGGCGAGACAGGTGAAGTTGAGGCCTGTTTCTTCGCCCTTCTTATCGAGCTTTCTGCGGATGAAGGAGACGATCTCGAGACCCAGCCTCTGTGCTTCTTCACTTTCGCCGTGATGCTTGCCGATCAAGGCGACCAGCGTTTCCGCGAGACCGATGAAGCCTAAGCTGAGGGTGCCGTGCTTCAATACTTCGCGCACCTCATCGTCGATCGAAAGCTTCTCGGAGTCGATCCATACGCCTTGACCCATCAGGAACGGATAGTTGCGCACGCACTTCTGGCACTGGATTTCAAAACGCTCTAAGAGCTGAGCGATACCGAGGTCGACCATGCGGTCGAGCTGATCGAAGAAGAAGTCGATGTTTTTGTTGGAAAGGATCGCGAGACGGGGGAGGTTGATGGAGGTGAAGCTCAGATTACCTCTGCCGTAGGTGATCTCACGGGAAGGATCGTGGCGGTTGCCGATGACACGGGTACGGCAGCCCATATATGCGATCTCGGTCTCGGGATGACCGGGCTTGTAGTAGGAGAGGTTATAGGGCGCGTCGATGAAGGCGTAGTTCGGGAAAAGACGCTTAGCCGATACGCGGAAAGAGAGCTTAAAGAGGTCGTAGTTGGGATCCTCGGGGTTGTAGTTGATGCCCTCTTTGACCTTGAAGATATGGACGGGGAAGATCGGGGTCTCGCCGTTTCCGAGACCCTTCTCGGTCGCAAGCAGGATATTCTTGATGACCATTCTGCCCTCGGGGGTGGTGTCGGTACCGTAGTTGATCGAGGAGAAGGGTACCTGCGCGCCGGCGCGGGAGTGCATAGTGTTGAGGTTATGGACGACTGCTTCCATCGCCTGGAAGGTCGCGCGGTCGGTCTCAGAGAGGGCATGCTTCTTCGCAAAACGCTGGAGCTTTCCGGCGATCTTCTCGCCGTACTTCTCGGTCAGCAGTTCGAGCTCTTTTGCTTCGTACTCGGGAGCGGATTCGAGCTTCGCCATCTCGCCGGTAGCGGCTTCGGCAGCGGCGCAGATCGCTTCGATGCTGTCCTTGGCGTTTTCGTCGTCGGCGAGCAGCTCAGCGCCTCTGGAGAGATTCGCGCGGTAACGCTTGTTATAGGTCTTGATGACGCCGGGCGCCATGCTGTAGTCAAAGTTGGGGACGGACTGACCGCCGTGCTGGTCGTTCTGGTTAGACTGGATCGCGATGCAGGCGAGAGCCGCATAGGTGGAGATATCATTCGGCTCGCGGATGAAGCCATGGCCGGTGGAGAAGCCGCCTTTAAAGAGCTTTAACAGGTCGATCTGGCAGCAGGTGGTGGTAAGGGTGAGAAAGTCGAGGTCGTGGATATGGATGTCGCCCTCGCGGTGCGCCTTGGAGAACTTGGGATCGAGGACGTACATCTGATAAAATTCCTTCGCGCCCTCGGAACCGTACTTGAGCATCGTGCCCATCGCGGTATCGCCGTCGATGTTGGCATTCTCGCGCTTGACGTCGTTGTCCTTGGCGGACTTGAAGGTCAGATCCTCGTATATCTTCATCAGCTTGGTGTTCATCTCGCGGACGCGTGTGCGCTCAGCGCGGTAGAGGATGAACTCCTTAGCGGTTCTTGCGTGACCGTTCTCGATCAGGATCTTTTCGACGGTATCCTGTACATGCTCGACGGTGGGCTCGGCGTTGTCCTCAGCCTCGAGATATTCCATTACCTTTGCCGCCAGCTTCTCGGCGCTCTCGTAGTCGTTGCCGCCGATGGCGTGCGCCGCTTTGTAGATCGCGTTGGTGATTTTGTCGACGTTGAACTCGACCGCGCGTCCGTCGCGCTTCACAATCTTGTTGATCATGTTAACTCTCCTTGTGTAGTGATTTTGGTTCTGCTGTAACTCTTTTGTTACAAAAAGTCTGCCCCATACCATATCTGGTGTCCGGGGCGTAATCCTGTCATAATATAGCAGATTGGCGGCGTGAAATCAATCGTTAAAATAGACGAGAAAAAAATATTTCTTTGTTGAATTTGATAACAATTTCAAAAATGATATTCATAAAAGAATTATAACAATTTATTGTGAAGCCTATACCTCTGACCACAAGATATTGTGTTCAGTTTCAATCCTGTAACAATCGGTAAAAACCGTGTCATTGTTAATTTGCATAAAGAAAAATGAAGGGCTGATCGCATGACAGACGGTTGATGAATAAAAACAGCGGTGCGTTGGTTGAGATTGCCACGGCATAAATGCCTCGCAATGACATGTGTTGTATACGGTTGAGATTGCCACGGCATAAATGCCTCGCAATGACATGTGTTGTATACGGTTGAGATTGCCACGGCATAAATGCCTCGCAATGACATATGTTGTATACGGTTGAGATCGCCACGGAATAAATGCCTCGTGATAACAATTGAATATCAGATCTCGACGGTGTTGACCTTGTCGAATTCTTCTTCGATCTCTTTGGACGGTTTCTTAGTGATCAAGGTCACGATGACTGCGATGATCAGCGCCAGTGCAAAGCCGAGAACCAAACTGTACAGACCGGTCGTTTTATAGAGCGTTTGTCCGCCGAAGGGGATGTAGTCCCAGAGGATGACGGTCGCAAAACCTGTGACCATGCCCGCTACCGCGCCGGGGAGGTTGAAGCGCTTCCAGAACAGGGAGAGCAGGATGATTGGGCCGAACGCCGCGCCGAAGCCTGCCCACGCGTCGGATACCAGCCCCATAACAGAGGAGTTGGGGTCGAGTGCGATGACGAACGCGATGATCGCGACGGCAACGACGGCGATCCTGCCGACGTTCAGCGCGCTCTTTTCAGAGGCTTTCTTGTTGATGACGCCCTTGTACATATCCTCGGAGACAGCGGAGGCGGTGACGAGCAGCTGGCTGTCAGCGGTGGACATGATCGCCGCTAAGATACCGCACAGGAAGATACCGCCGATAAAGACGAGGATGAAGTTGCCGGAGAAGATCTGCTGGATGGTTTTGATGAAGACGACCTCAGACTTGCCGGACGCAACAAGATCTTCGTTCAGGAAGCCGCGTGCGACCAGACCCAGGAAGGATGCCGCGCCGAGGGACAGGATGACCCAAACGATCGCGATGATACGGCTCTTCTTGACCTCTTTGTCGCTCTTGATCGCCATGAAGCGGACAAGGATATGAGGCATACCGAAGTAGCCGAGCGCCCAGCCGAGGTTGGAAATGATGGAAACAAAGGAGATGGGATTGCCCTCGCCGTCCTTCATCAGGCTCATGAAGCCCGCGGGATCGGCAACGCCCTTTGATGCCAGCGCGCCGGTCAGGTCGCCGCTGATGCCGATGTACGCGATGATCGGAACAGCCAGGATCGCGACGAGCATGAGTAAGCCTTGGATGAAGTCGGTGTAGCATACAGCCTTGAAGCCGCCGAGCAGGGTGTAGACGAGGATGACGACGCCCGCGATGATCAGACCGATCATGTAGGCGGTCTTGTCGTCTGCGCCGGAGCCGAATACGTTCGCAAAGAGCTTAGCGCCGGACGCAAAGGCGGAGGCGGTGTAGACCGCGAAGAACACGATGACGATAATGGACGATACGATCTTTAAGATACCTCTCTTGTCGTGGAAGCGGTTCTCAAAGAAGCTCGGGATAGTCAGCGAGTTGTTCGCGACGATGGTGTACTTGCGCAGTCTGCGCGCGACTAGGAACCAGTTGAGGATGGTACCGATCAGAAGACCGATGGCGATCCATACCTCGCCGGTACCGGCTACGTAGATCGCGCCGGGCAGACCCATCAGCAGCCAGCCGCTCATATCGGACGCCTGCGCCGAGAGCGCCGCTGTCCATGAGCCGAGTCCTCGACCGCCGAGGAAGTAGTCTTCGTTGTTGCTCTGTTTGCTGTTCAAGGCGCCGATGAGGATCATCATACCCATATAGACAACAAACGCAACTAAGATGATAATCGTGTTGGTTGACATGAATTTCCCTCCAAATTTCTTTATTGGAAATATCCGCGGTGCTTTACCGCAATACATAATATATTAGCACATCAAAGTGTGAAACGCAATACAGAACAAAGTATAGACTAAATATAATACAAACTTGTCGGAAATACGGAAAAAGCCTGTTATATAGCCAAAATTATATTAGACTATATAACAGACTAAAATGTTGACAAAAAATAAAATTATGCTTTGATCCCATTCAAAAAGAGGGGCATGGTGGCGCCGGCGTACTCGGTCAGCGAATATTCTCCGCCGTGCAGACACCAGTCGTACAGCAGTGCGCGTTCGGCGATCGCGTAGAGTCGCACGATCTCGGCGACGGACTTGGAGCGTGTGATCTCACCGCGCTCCTGCCCGAGCTGAGCGAGTTTGCGAAGCAGGCGGTAGTACAGGCGGCTTTGGTCGAGCAGCTCCTTTTCGCCGCGCTTCGAGAGCTGTTGGGCGTACAGGCGGGAGAGAAGCTCGATGTCGATGGTATTCTCGATCATCATGAACAGCTCGCGCGTGAGGTGGATCATGTTGTCGACCGTGTTTTTGCTGTAGTCAAGCTGACGTTCCAGCTCGACGTACTTTTCGTCAAAGAGATAGGCGAGAGAACCGATCAAGCTGTCTTTGCTCTCGAAGTAGTGGTAGAACGAGCCTTTTGAGGTGCCGGACAAGCGGATGATCTCGTCGACCGTGGTGTTCTCAAAGCCCTGTTCATAGAACAGCTGCCATGCGGCAGAGACGATCTTGCTCTTGGTTTGGTTTGCCGATTTTTTCACGGTATCACGCTCTTTTCAAAGAGAAATCTGTACTTCATTCTATACCGCGGTTCGGTGGTTGTCAAGGCGGTTGGGCGAGAATGAGATCGAACGCGCCGAACAGAGGGCGGTTTTTTGATGCCCAAGAGGAGGTGAGAAGATGGCAATACCTGTAAAAGAGAAGAATGTCAAGTTGAAGGTCAAGCGTGATTTTTACGATAAGACCAACAGCTTGAAGCTAAAGAAGGCGGGCAAGGAGCTGACGGTCAGCCCCGACCGCGCGTCCGCTACATTTTTTTCTTCTTATATTGTAAAACGAAGGCTTTTGTATTATAATACCTATATATGCGAAAATTGGGGTGACTGTTTTGGAAGATAACCTTATTTTTACCCGCCGACTGTGGGCGGAGATCAATATGAACTCGATCCGCGAGAATTATGAAGCGATCCGCGAGAGGATCGGCGAGGGCGTCAAGCTCTGCTGTGTCGTCAAGGCGGACGGCTACGGTCACGGCGCTGTCGAGATCTGCAAGCTGTACCATGAGCTGGGCGTGGATTTCCTCGCGGTTTCGAACCTTGATGAAGCGCTGGAACTCAGACGCGCCGATATCAACGAACCGATCTTGATCCTGGGTTATACGCCCGCGAACCGCTGTCGCGACCTCAGCCGTCAGAATATCTCGCAGGCGGTCTACAGCATCGAGTACGCAAAGGAGCTGTCCCGCTGGTGCGAGCAACTGGGGGTGGACGTTAAGGCACATATCAAGGTGGATACCGGCATGAGCCGTATCGGCTTTTTGTGTCAAGAGTTTCCGAGGGATAATAATTCTATTGTAGAAATAAAAGAAGCGTGCAGATTGCCGCACATCATTCCCGATGGGATCTTTACCCACTTTGCCGTCGCGGATGACGGAGAGAACGGTGAAGCGTATACCGTGAAGCAATACGAGAATTTTTCACATACGGTCGAGGAGCTTGAGAAGGACGGAATCTCGTTTGAGATCCGCCACTGTTCCAACTCGGGCGCGATCATGGATTATCCGAAAATGCGCTTCGATATGGTGCGCGCGGGGATCATCCTCTACGGCTACGCGCCGTCCGACTGTATGCGTTCACAGCTGGATTTAAAACCTGCCATGAGGCTGAAAACGCTGATTTCGCATGTCAAGACTATCCCCGCGGGTACGACCGTCAGCTACGGTCGCACCTTTACGGCTCAAAAGGAAATGCGCGTCGCGACCGTGCCGGTGGGCTATGCCGACGGCTACATACGCGCGTACGCCAAGGATGGGTACATGTTCGTATGGGACAAGACCAAGAAGTTCGGCAAAAACTGCAAGATCATCGGACGCATCTGTATGGATCAGACGATGCTGGATGTGACCGACTTTCCCGAGGCGGAGGTCGGCAACGTGGTCGTTGTGTTCGGCAACGGCAAGGACGGTGAGCCGACCGCCGAGGATATCGCCAAATGGGGCGATACCATCAGTTATGAGGTGCTGTGCGCCGTGTCAAAGCGTGTGCCGAGGTTGTACAGAACCAACTGGATCACGGGGAATGTGGTGTATAAATTGTAAAGCCTTCCCCTTGAGGGGAAGGTGTCAACGAAGTTGACGGATGAGGTGGATCAATGAACGGTTGGAGCAATAAGTACCTAACCAAGAATTCGCAGGAATTGCGAAAAAATATGACAAAAGAAGAAAAGCATCTTTGGTATGATTTTCTGAAACACCTCGATGTTAATGTTCAACGGCAAAAGGTATTAAAGAAATACATCGTTGATTTTTATATCCATTCATCCAAATTGATCATAGAATTGGATGGTTCTCAACATTATTCGGAAGACGAACAGCGCTCCGACGCTGAAAGAGATGATTATTTCAGAAGAAACGGTTATAACGTACTGAGATATTCCAATTCACAAATACATACAAACTTTAGGGGAGTGTGCGAGGATATTATGCTTCATATGACACCTCATCCGTCACCGCCTCAGTCGGCGGCGACACCTTCCCCTCAAGGGGAAGGCTGATTTATGAAACTATTAGTAGTAGACGGAAACAGTATATTGAACCGCGCTTTTTACGGGATCAAGCCGCTGACGACGAAGGACGGGATGTTCACGAACGCGATCTACGGTTTTTTGACGATATTCGAACGCATGAAGGCGGATGTGCAGCCCGACGCTGTCGCGATCGCCTTTGACCTCAAAGCGAAAACTTTTCGCCATAAAGCGTATGACCTCTATAAAGCTAACCGCAAGGGGATGCCCGAGGAGCTGCACATGCAGATGGCGCCCTTGAAAGAGCTGCTCACTGATCTGGGATATCAGCTCGTGACCTGTGAGGGGTATGAAGCGGATGATATCCTCGGTACGCTGTCTAAGAAATGTGCCGACACCGGCAACCTATGCGTGATCGCGACCGGTGACCGCGACAGCTTACAGCTGGTGAACGACAGCGTTTCCGTAAGGCTCGCGAAAAACCTCAACGGAACGATGATGTATACCCCCGAGGTCGTCAAAGAGGAATACGGCGTAGAGCCGAAGAAGCTGATCGAGATCAAGGCGATACAGGGCGACAGCTCCGACAATATCCCCGGCGTTGCCGGTATCGGCCCTAAGGGAGCGACAGAGCTGATCCAAAAGTACGACAATATCGAATATATCTATGAACACCTGGACGATCTGGACATCAAGCCCGGGATGAAAGCAAAGCTGGAAAAGTCTAAGGATAATTGCTTTATGAGCCGCATGCTGGGCGAGATCTGCCTGACCGCGCCGATCGATACCGACCTTGACAGTTACAAGGTGGGCGAGGGAGATAAGGCGGCTGCCGCTAGGCTGATGGCAAAGCTGGAGCTGTTTTCGCTGATCAAGAAATTTGATCTGGAGCTGAGCGAGGATAAGGTCGTCGAGCAGGATGTACAGCGTTCTTTCAAAGTGATCGACGCCGATACGGAAACCGTCGATAAAATTCTTTTAGAGAATAATGAGATCTATGTACAAATTTCTTTTGAGGAAAAAAGCACGATTCCCTCTTTGTGGGATTCCCACGGGGATGAATCCCCTCGGAATGACAGCGGGAGTCGACCTGTCCACGCTTATATTTCTACAGAAGAAATATTGTATAAAATCAATTCCATAGAAGAAATAAAAAAGATTTTACAGAGCGGTAAAAAGCTCTATACCGATAACAGCAAGCCGATCTTCGCGTACTGTGACCGTGAGGGGATCGAAGCGGAGATCGCTTTCGATATCTCCCTTGCCGCTTATCTGCTCAGCCCCTCTTCGTCGAGCTATGAGCTCGATCGCCTGTGTGCCGAGTACAGCATCCCTGTCGCAAGCGCGGAGAATGGGGAAGAGGGATTGGGATACGTTCACGCGATGCCCGCGCTGTGTCAGCGGCTTGCGGATGATATCCACGATATCGCCAAAGATAAACTGCTGTATGAGATCGAGATCCCGCTCGCAAGAGTGCTTGCGAGGATGGAAAACTTAGGCTTTGCCGTGGATGTGGACGGGATCCGTGCCTACGGTGAGCAGCTCAGCCGCGAGGTGGAGGAGTTACAGCGCTCCATCTACGAGGACGTCGGGTATGAGTTCAATATCAACTCGCCTAAGCAGCTGGCGAAAGCGCTGTTTGAGGACTTGAATCTGCCGACCCGAAAGAAAACGAAGAGCGGTTATTCGACCAATGCCGAGGTGCTGGAGAGCCTTTTGCCCCTGCACCCCGTGATCGCGAAGATCCTCGAATACCGCACTGTCGCAAAGCTGAAATCGACCTACTGTGATTCGCTGGTCGACAAGGTCGCCGCGGACGGACGGATCCACTCGTCGTTCAACCAGACGGAGACCCGTACGGGACGTATCAGCTCGACCGAGCCGAATTTGCAGAATATCCCCGTGCGTACCGAACGCGGTAAAGAATTCCGCCGTTTCTTCAAGGCGAAGGACGGCTGTGTGCTGGTCGACGCGGACTACTCGCAGATCGAGCTGCGTGTGCTGGCGCATATCTCGGGAGATAAAACCATGCAGCAGGCGTTTACCGATAACATCGACATCCATACGGTGACGGCGTCCGAGGTGTTCGGTGTGCCGATCAGCGGGGTCACGCCGCTGATGCGTTCCCGTGCGAAGGCGGTCAACTTCGGTATCGTCTACGGGATCGGAGCGTTTTCTCTCTCCAAGGATATCGGGGTCACCGTGCGGGAAGCTAAGAAATATATAGAGAATTATCTCGCGCATTTTTCGTCGATCGACAGCTATATGAACGAGGTCATCGAGCGCGCGAAGGCGGACGGTTATGTCAGCACTTTAGAGGGCAGGCGGCGTTATCTGCCGGAGCTTTCCGCTTCTAACTTCAACACCAGAGCTTTCGGCGAACGCGTCGCGCGTAACGCGCCGATCCAAGGAACTGCCGCGGATATCATCAAGATCGCGATGGTGCGCGTGGATGAACGCTTGAAGCGCGAGGGATTGGAAGCGCGGCTCATCTTGCAGGTACACGACGAGCTGATCGTCGAAGCGCCTGTGATGGAAAGTATGCAGGTCGCGATGCTGCTGCAGGAAGAGATGGAAAACGCCGTGAAGCTGGATATCCCGCTGACCGCGGAGGCCTCGATGGGCGAAACATGGTATGAGGCGAAAGGCTAATTCCTCATTATAAACGGAGTGATAAAAAGAAAAAAGTATTATTTGTATGTACCGGAAACACCTGCCGCAGTCCGATGGCGGAAGTGATTTTTAATTCTCTTGCAGAAGAAAAGGGACTCGACTGGCGTGCCGAAAGCGCCGGCGTAGCGGCTGTAGGCGATCGTCCCGCTTCCCCGAATGCGGTGCAGGCTGTCGCCGAGATCGGTCTGGATCTGACGACGCACACGACGCGATTCTTGCCTGCGGTCGACCTCAACGAATATTCTCTCTTTGTCGGGATGGGGGATGAACACGCGGATATCCTGCGCTCCATCGGTATCCCGGCAAATCTGGTGCGTGTACTGCGTCGCGCACCGAACCCGGATGATATCTACGATCTGAGGATGGATATCGTCGATCCCTACGGCGGCGATCTGAACGCCTACCGAAAGTGCCGCGACGATATCGTCGGAGCGGTCAAGGCGCTGATGACGACCTTATGATAGTGATAAAAATGCTCCCCGAGCATATTGACGGCGTAAAAGGGTTGTTGGATATCTGCTTCGGGGAAAGCGCGTGGTCGGCCGAAGCGATTCGCTCGCAGATGGAAAAGCCGGGATCGTACTGTTGGCTGGCTTGGGAGAGCGACAGGGTCATCGGCTATCTTGCCTTTGAGCAGATCGTGGATGAGGGCAGTATCGTAGAGATCGCGGTGCATCCCGACTTTCGTAGACAAGGTATCGCGAGAAAACTGATCACGACGGCATGGGATGATCACAAGGATCTGTCCGTGGTGTTCCTCGAAGTCAGAGAGGGTAACACCGCGGCGATCGCGTTGTATGAAAAGCTCGGCTTTGAGCGGATCGGCGAGCGGAAAGGATACTATGATCATCCGAAAGAAAACGCAATGATTATGAGGAAAGATATATGAAAATACTGGCAATCGAAAGCAGCTGCGACGAGACCGCCGCGGCTGTGGTAGAGGACGGCAGGATCGTCCTCTCCAATATCATCGCTTCGCAGGTCGAGGAGCATAAGCTCTACGGCGGCGTTGTGCCCGAGATCGCTTCGCGCCGCCATGCGGAGGCGATCGTCGGCGTGGTGGATGAAGCGATCAAAACAGCCGGCTGTACGCTCGACGAAATCGACGCCGTCGCCGTGACCTACGCGCCCGGTCTGATCGGCGCGCTGCTGGTCGGTGTGAATTTCGCGAAGGGGTTGTCTTTGGCAACAGGTAAGCCGCTGATCCCGACCCATCATCTGCGCTCGCATATCGCGGCGAATTATATTTCACATAAAGAATTAAAACCACCGTTTCTCTGTCTGGTGGTTTCGGGCGGTCACAGTCATATCGTTGAGGTGAAGGATTATACCGATATGAAGGTGATCGGCAGAACGCGCGATGACGCGGCGGGCGAGGCTTTTGACAAAGCCGCACGCGCGATGGGTATCCCGTACCCGGGCGGTGTGGAGCTGGATAAGATCGCCGAACAGGGCGACGACGCGGCGTTCCCGATGCCGCATCCGCATGTAGACGGCTCGCCGTATGATTTCTCGTTCTCGGGGCTGAAAACGGCGGTTATCAACCTGATCCACAACACACAGCAAAAGGGCGGAGAGATCTCTGTGCCCGACGTCTGCGCGTCCTATCGAAAGGCTGTCGTCGGCTGTCTGACAGACAACTTTTTGAAAGCGGCGGAGGATCTGGGGTATACTACTTTGGTGACAGCCGGCGGCGTCTCGGCGAACTCTCTGCTCCGCCGTGAGCTGGAAAAGAAGTGCAAAGGGAGATATCAGCTCTTTATGCCCGAAAAATCCCTTTGCGGCGATAACGGCGCGATGGTCGGCGCACAGGGATACTACGAATATCTGGCGGGGCATATCGCAAAAAGCGATCTCAACGCTGTCGCGACCCTGCCGATCAGCGAGAACCGTTTTTGATATGAAACGGTTAATTGCGCTCTTTCTGACAATACTGGTAACAGCGGCGCTTAGCTCCTGCGCGGTACCGTCGCTGAGCGATATGATGCGTGAGTTCAGCGGTGAGACGCTGCCTGTCTATTCCGATATGCCGCTTTCCGGCGAGGATGTACAGGCAGGGTATCACACGGATGACTACGGTTATCTGATCCTCAACCGCCCCGAGTACGTCAAAGCGGAGGGGTATGATTCACTCAACACGCCTTTCTCGTATCAGCAGCTGCGAACCGAACGCCAAAGGTCGCTGTATGACAGGATCTATGACGGCTGTTTCTGCCTTTCGGATGTGCAGAATGAGGAACTGAGCAACGAGTATGATATGCGTCCGATCGCGATCGACAGAGCTGACGCGACCTATCCGCTTGTCGAAGAGGTACTCGCGGCGGTGCTTGCCGATCATCCCGAGATCTTTTGGATGGCGATGGACTTCGATCTCTTTGACATCAAAGGAGGTACCGGCGAGCTGGTGCTGCATACCGATTACAAAGCGGCTGAGGTCGTCAGGATGATGGAAGAGTTGGATAATTCTCTTAAAGAATTTTATTCTGCGGTGCCGGCCGGCCTCTCGCCTTATGAACGCGAGGTGTATATCTACAAGCACCTCATCGACAACTGTGTTTATGATACTGCTGTAGATGATTCTGACGATTACGGAGCCGCCCATCCGCGGCTGTATAATCTGTGCGGCGTTCTTGTTGACCGCAAGGCGGTTTGCGAGGGATATACGCGCGCGTTTGACTATCTGTGCGGATCCGTCGGTGTAGAGTGCGTATCCGTCACGGGAATCGAGGATAACGACGAGGACGCGCTCCATATCTGGAACGCGGTGCGGCTCGACGACGAATGGTATCTGTGCGATGTGACATGGGATGACTGGGACGAGGAAGAGGGGATCGCTGACGCGTACCTCTATCTCAACCTTGATGAGAAGACCATGAGCCTCGACCATACGACGGATAAGACCTATGCTCAGCTGAGCGAGGAAGAGTATTGGAACCTCAAATCCTATGTCAACACCTTTGTTCCGTCGCCGTGTGACGCGACGACCTACAGTTATA
>CADAUE010000057.1 GCA_902790985.1 uncultured Ruminococcus sp. | reverse complement strand
CAAAGTTGACAAATTCCTCTAAGCTCGCCTCGCGGTAATGGACGCAGTTATCCCAGTTCCAGTTGCAGTCCGCCCACCAGATACGGTCGTCGGTCACGCGCAGCAGGACGATCATATGCGAGGGGATGTACTGAGGTCCGAAGCTCATCGTCGTACCGGGCTTACAGCCCTTGGCGATGGAACGGATGTTTTCGGGAGTCATCCTCAAGCTCGAATAGTCGGTGGTCGTCTGAGACGCGGCGCGGGTGTTGCGGATATATCTGCCCCACTCGGCACAGCGCCAGGTGTAGTCACCGTTGAAATAAGAGCAGCACGGCCATGTCGCCATCATCCAGTCGACGACGGAGGCTTCCAGCGTACCCTTGCCCCAGACGTCCTCGCCCGAGAAGTTGTCGTGATCGTGGAAGTTGATGATGGTGCCGTTGCGATCGTTGCGCGCGTCGGCGTCGGTCATGACGCGCACCTCACAGGTGGCGGTCACGCCGTTTTCGAGCGTACAGGTCACGGTCGCCTTACCGGGAGCGACAGCGGTGATCAGACCGCCCGATCGCTCGACCTTTGCGACAGATGGATTGTCGGAAGAATAGAAGCGGTAGAACGCCGCGTAGCCCGAGGGGACGTAGCTGTCCAGATCCCACTTGCCGCCCTTCTTCAGACGCACATAGGTATCGTCGAGATACAAGGACTTCGCCATGGGCTTGACGGTGACGACGCACTTGGCGCGCACGCCGTTTTGCAGGGTACAATAGATATTGGTCGTACCGGTGGACTTTGCCTTGACAAGACCGCCGCCCGAAGCGACAGTCGCGACAGAGGTGTTAGAGGAGCTGTAGATACGGTAGTAAGCTCCCATGCCCGCCGCCGCGTAGCTGTCGAGGTCATATTCCTCGCCGACAGCGAGGGTGATCTCGGTCTGATTGAGGTAGAGCTTTGTCGACAGGGGCTTGACGGTGACGGTACACTTTGCGCCCGCGCCGTTCTGCATGATGCAGTAGATGGTAGCGGAACCCGCTGATTTCGCGGTGACCAGACCGCCGCCCTGTACGACGGAGGCTACCGCGGGATTGGACGAATGATACAAACGGTAATACGCCGCCATACCGCTCGGCGCGTAGCTGTCGAGATCAAACTTCTCCCCTACGCCGAGGGTCAGAGAGGTCTCGTTGAGGGACAGAGAGGTCGCGAGAGGCTTGACCTCTACGATACAGGTCGCCTTGACGCCGTTTGGCATCGTGCAGTAGATCTCAGCCTTACCGGGCGCGACAGCCTTGACCAGTCCGCCGCCCTGCGCGACAGTCGCGACAGTCGGATCGGAAGAGCTGTACAGGCGATAGTAGGCGGCTGTACCCTTGGGAACGTAGCTGTCGAGGTCAAATTCTTCGCCCACGCCGAGGGTCAGCTCGGTCTCGTTCAGTCCGATCGCATCCGCCATAGGCTTGACGGTGAACACCGCCTTGGCGGTGCTGCCCTTGGCGGTCACAGCGGTGACGGTCGCTTCACCGGCGGCAGCTGCCTTGACTGTCGCGGTGCGGTCGCCGTTGTCGGTAAGAATGATCGAATCAGAGGATGTATTCCAGCTCACATCGGAGGATGTTCCGATAGCGGTGACGATGTATTCTTCACCGATCCCGAGGGTGAGCGTGTCGGTATCCAGCGCAAAGCTCTGATCCTCCGGGATCTCGGTCGAAGGCTCTGTGGCAGGCTCGGTCGCGATCTCGGTTGAAGGCTCGGTCGCTTCTTCTGTCGCCGCTTCGGTCAAATCCTCGGTAGGCGCTTCTGTCACATCCTCGGTCGGATCGGGCAGCACCTCGATCTCACAGTACGCTTTCACGCCGTTTTGGGTCAGTGTACAGGTAACGGTCGCGGTACCTGCGCTCTTTGCGGTAACGATACCGCCAGAGATCGCGACGCCAGCGACTGCGGTGTTATCGATCGTATAGGCTCTGTAATACGCCGCTGTACCCGAGGGAGCGGTGCTGTCGAGGTCGACCTGTTCACCGATGTTCAGTGTGACCTTGCTGTAGTTGAGGGTCAGCGACTGCGCCATCGGTCTCACCACAACGCTGCACTGCGCTTTCACGCCGTTATCAAGGGTGCAGGTGATCGTCGCTCTGCCGGGGGCTTTAGCGGTGACGATACCGCCTCCCGCGGCAACGGTCGCGACAGACTTGTCGGACGAGCTGTACATGCGGTAGTACGCCTCTGTTCCGTCGGGAACGGCGCTGTCGAGGTCAAACTCTTCGCCTACACCCAACAACAGCGAGGTTTCGTTCAGCTCGAGCTTCTCAGCCATCGGCAAAACGCTGACCTTGCAGGAGATCTGCTCACCACCCGCGGTCGCGGTCACAGTCGTCTCACCGATATTGATCGCAGTGATCTTCGCCGAACCGTCGGAGTTGGCTTCTACGAATACGGCGTTAGAGCTGCTGCGCCAGCTGACCGGAGCATCGGTCCCGCTGACGCGCAGGGTATAGTCCTCCGATAAGCCCATGCTCAGGCTCGTACGGTTGAGGGTCATGGATCCCGCCGCGGTATCGCTGACTTGAGTGACCTGTGCGGCTGCGGCGGGGATCGCCGTAAACGCCGCGCTGAGCACGAAGATCAGCACAAGCAGGATCGCTGTTACTTTCTTTCTCATCAAAAATACCTCCATAATAATTTTACAGTCAATAAAAGTATTCACCGATAATAAGATGCACAGATCATCAAAATAGTTTTAAAAAGCAAAAAAACTCCCTGCTAAACGTCGTTAACAGGGAGTAAAGCGTAAAGTCAGAGATATGGGGATGCGCGTTAACTTTACCTTATTTTTTCAGAAGAATGCCGACATTCTCGAGATCGGCGATGATCTTATCGGTCACGGCGGCGACTTCTTCTCTCGTGAGAGTGCGGGTGTTGTCTGAGAAAGTCAAACGCACCGCGATGGATGAATCGTCGCCCGCGTCATAGATGTCGATAACGTCGACGTCACGGATCAGATCACAGGTCTTCTTCGCCATGTCGATCGCCGCGGCGATGGGCGCGAATCGTGAGGTTAGGAAGCTCAAGTCGATCTCAATGCCCGGGAACTTACCGGGCTCGATATAATGGATCGAATCGTTCTCCACAGCGGCGAATTTATCCATGTCGATCTCGGCAAAGACGACGGTCGCGCGTTTATCGAGCTTCTTCATCACGGAGGGATGGATCATACCGATCTTACCGATACAAACACCGTCTACGATCACCGCGTTGAGGTTCACGGGATGTTCAAAATCGAACTGAGGCTCGATCTTCTCAAAGCTGACCTTCTTGTGCTTGAGCTCATCCACGAGGGTCTCGAGGATGGTTTTCATCCTAAAGTACAGGTCGCGCAGGTTCATGCCCTTCTGATAGAGGGTGACGCCGAGGTGCTTTTCCTCGATACAGAGGTTATCGGCGTCCATCCCGGTGACCACTCTGCCGACCTCGAAGATACCGAAGTCGTTGGCGTAGCCGAGGTTACTCTTGATCTGACAAAGCTGGGTCGGGATCATGGTCTTGCGGATGGTCTCGATGTTGGGGTTGGAGGCGTTCATCAGCTTGATCACGCCCTCGTTCTTGACGCCCAGCTCCTTTAATTCGTCCGCATAATTCCAGACATAGGAGTGCAGCTCGTGGAGGTTGAAATGCTTGACGAGGATATCCTTGACGTTGTCTTCATCCTTCTTCACAGGCTCGGGACGGGTCGGGAACAGCGGCGCAGAGGCTGTATGGATCTCAAAATTATCGTAGCCGTAGATACGGGTGATCTCTTCGATGATATCCGCCTTGATGGTGACGTCCTTGGTCGCTCTCCACGAGGGGACCTCCACGGTGAAATCGTCGCCGGTATTCTGAACCGCAAAGCCCAGTCGGGTGAGGGTATTGACGATGGTATCGTTGGAGATCTCAATGCCGGTGTACTTGTCGACATATGCCTTGTCAAAGCCCAAACGGACGGTCGGATAGTGATAGACATACTCATCGGTCAGAGAGGATACAACCTTGACGGCGCTGTCATATTTCTCTAAAAGAAATACAAATCTTGCGATCGCCGCCGTAGTCAGCTCGGGATCAAGGGACTTTTCGTAGCGCATGGAAGCATCGGTACGATGACTCAGCCTTACGGTAGACTTGCGGATCGAAGCCGCGTCAAAGGTGGCGGATTCGAGGGTGAGGGTGTGGGTATCCTCGACGATCTCACTGTCAAGACCGCCCATGATACCCGCGATCGCGACGGGCGTGTCACCGTTGCAGATCATCAAGGTGTCGGGGTCGATATGACGCTCCACACCGTCGAGGGTTTGGAAGTCAAACTCATTCTCAAAGCGTTTGATGCGGATATTCTCCACCTTGCGGGAATCGAACGCGTGCATCGGCTGACCCATCTCGAGCATGAGATAGTTGGTCATGTCGGCGAGGAAGTTGATCGCGCGCATACCGCAGTAATACAGGCGGATACGCATATCAACGGGACTTACATTACGCGAGATATTCTCGAACTGTAAGCAGGAATAGCGGTAGCAAAGCGGATCTTCGATCTTCATATCCACCTTGGGCAAATGATCGTATGCTTTCAGATCGGCAAAAGAAAGAGGCTTCAAAGCCCGCTGAGCGATCGCCGCGAACTCGCGGGCGATACCGTAGTGGCTCCACAGGTCGGGACGGTTGGTGAGCGACTTGTTATCGACCTCAAAGATGATATCGTCGATGGCGTAGATCTCTTTCAGATCCGTACCGTTCGCAACATCATCGGTGATCTCCATGATACCGGAGTGGTCGTCGGAAATACCGATCTCGCTCTCTGAACAGCACATGCCGTAGCTCATGAAGCCCGCGAGCGGTCTGGGAGCGATCTCGATCTCGCC
Source organism: uncultured Ruminococcus sp. (assembly GCA_902790985.1). Classification (GTDB taxonomy): domain Bacteria; phylum Bacillota; class Clostridia; order Oscillospirales; family Acutalibacteraceae; genus Ruminococcoides. The sequence continues at coordinate 5,384 of CADAUE010000057.1, read as the reverse complement.
GATCCTCGCGCCGACCTTCGCAAAGGCGGTCTTCATACCGACCTTGACATTGGGCGCACCGCAGACGACGTCGACAAGATCCGATTCACCGATATCCACCTTGAGAAGATGGAGCTTCTTCGATTCGGGATGATCCTCGACCGACTTGATCTCGGCGACGACGATACCGCTGACGTCAGAGCCCTTGAACTGTATATCGTTTTCTACCTCGGCGGTAGAAAGAGAAAATTGATTGATCAGTTTGAGATCGTCAAGACCGGAGAGATCGACGAAATCCTTGATCCAATTCATTGATAAAAACATAGTACCCCTCCTTACTTATCGTCCGTGAACTGGGACATGACCTTGAGAGAACCGGAGTTCAGATCACGGATATCCTTGACGCCGTACTTCATCATCGCGAGTCTGGTCAGACCTAAGCCGAACGCGAAGCCGGTATACTTTTCGGGGTCGATGCCGCCCTCTTTGAGCACCTCGGGGTGGATCATACCGCAGGGGCACAGCTCCAGCCAGCCGGAGTGGTTACAGGAGGGACAGCCGGTCTCTCCGCCGCAGATCAAGCAGGAGATATCCAGCTCAAAGCCGGGTTCAACGAACGGGAAGAATCCGGGACGCAGACGCACCTTGACGTCCTTTTGGAACACCTCGGACAGCATGGTTTTCATGAAGTAGATGAGGTTCGAGATAGAGATATCCTTGTCGACCATCACGCCCTCCATCTGGAAGAAGGTGTTCTCATGGGTCGCGTCGGTCGCTTCGTTTCTAAAGCATCTGCCCGGGAAGATCGCGCGGATCGGCATGCCTTCCTCCATCAGCTGTTTGCCGTACTTTTTGAGGATGGCGTTCTGAGCCGCGGAGGTCTGGGATTTCAACAGCTCGCCGTTTGTGAGATAATAGGTGTCCTGCATATCGCGGGCGGGGTGGTTCTTCGGGACGTTGACCGCCTCAAAGCACTCGTAGTCGGTGACGACCTCGGGATAGTCTTCTACGTTGAAGCCCATCGTGGTGAAGATACGCTCGCACTCGCGCTGGACAAGGGTGATCGGATGATAGGAACCTCTTTGATCCTTGGTCGGGATGGTGAGGTCAAACTCGGGGGTCATCTCGATCTCTCTGCGGATCTCCAGCTCCTTTAGTTCCTCGGCTCGCTTTGCGATATTTTCAGCCGCTTCCTGCTTTAAGGAGTTGACCATCTGACCGAAGGACTTCTTCTCGTCGTTCGACAGGGACTTCATGCCCTTCAAGAGGTCGGTGATCGATCCCTTTTTGCCCAGATACTTGACACGCAGATCCTCGAGCGTCTTAGGATCGGCTGCCGAGCCGAGCTCAGACGCCAGCTGCGCTTTCAGCTGTTCTAACTTTTCTTTCATATTTTCCTCCATGATATATTGATCTATGAATTAAAACCTAAGTACTTTTTGACACACGCGATCGACAAACGCGCTGATATCATCGTCATGCTTTTTGAGCGGTTTTACATACCACCGCTCGATCAGATGGATACGCAACAGCTCGATGACGATACACGCCCCGAACACCGCCGCCGTTACCCACAGCGAAAAGAAGATCAGATCGGAGCTTTGGGCGTGGGACGAGGTCTTGACGAAACGTGACCACAGCACGCTGCGCATGAAGGGATCTTCGTGGATCAGATAAACGCCGAAGGTCGCCGCGGAGATCGCGTTGAGCCATCGTATACTGCCCATACGGATATTCTTAAAGCCCAGAAACAACAGTACAGCCGCCGCTACGACAAACAGCGAAGTCGAACCGAAATAATTTGTGACAAAGCGCTGATAATCCTTCGTGACGATCTGCTTCATCCCTATCGTGAGTCCGCAGCTGAGCAGCATGATAAAAACAGCCGCTATGATACATACGACGGGACGGTTCGTTTTTTCATCGCGCCACAGGCGGATATACGCGCCGATACTGTACATGTAAAACATGCTGACAAGCTCGTTGGCAAAGCCGTTGAGGTTCAAAAACGTATACGATAGGATCCAGAACACCGTCATCACCGCCAGCGCCTTTTTAAAAGTGCTTTGACTGACCGACCGATACATACGGTGGATCAGCGGCGACAGCAGGGTGAGGATAAAGAAACAGGTCAAAAACCACCAGATATTCGCGCTGACGGGGATAAAATTGAGCAGCAGATCGACCGTTTTGAACTTGACCGTCTTCGTGAGTACCAGCACAAGATAAATGCCCACAGCGTAAAAGAAGCCTTGCAGCCACAGCCGCAGCACACGGCTGAAACGGAATCTCGTTGACATAACAGCGAAGTAGCCCGAGATCAACATGAAGATGTCGACGCCCAGCTTGCCTCCCGATCCGAAGAAGGTGATCCACACGCTGTTCAGCGAGATCTCTTCCCCGTAATTGAATCCGCCGTGGACGCCAAAGTGCGAGGCGACGATCATCACCATCGCGACGATCCGCAGAAGCTCGATATTCGATTGTCGTCCCGACGCGGCGGAAATCTTATTCATACTCACTGTCCTTTGCAAAAGAAAAAGCCCTCCCATCCCAAGGGACGGAAGAACCGCGGTACCACCCAAATTTCCGAAGTAAAATCGTATTGGAGAGGATCGACAAAGCAACCCTCCTGCACTTCGTGCCACTCCCCTAAAAAGGGAAGCCATACCTCGGACACTCATCGACCGTTAACGGGGTCAGCCGTCAGAACCTACTGTTTGGTGAATAGTGAATAGTGAATGGTGTCGGGAGGGCTTCGCCCTCACCTGATTTCTATCACACTTTTTCGACATAGCATCGAAAAAACACGCGCGCGTGTTCAGCTCTGCCGCTCGGGAGTGAACTTCGCCCCTGCTCCTGCCGTCTGCGCTCTCAGCCTATGGCGCATACTCTCTGAGGCTTTTACAAGGGTTACTCTCTCCGTCAAAGCGTTATCAAGTGATATTGTAACATCTCCGTGTCAAATTTGCAAGAGTTTATTGAAAATTTAGGGATTCTGTGTTAAACTGGTTCTTATGTGAGAAAAACGAGGTGTTTTATATGGATAATACGATATTGACCGAACAGGTCGTTCCCAGAGAACGAACCGCGCGCTACGGCGTGAGCGTCGCGCTGATCATCCTGGGCGCGCTGACGATCCCCGCGATCCTGATCGTCATCGCCGAGATCACCAAGATCGCGTACCTCGCGATCATCGCGATGTTCCTCCTGCTCTTCTGCGCCTACGGCGCGTGGTACTTCATCACCTCCTTGAAGGTCGAGTACGAGTACGCGTTCATCAGCTCGACCCTCAGGATCGACAAGATCATCGCCAAGCGCAAACGCAGGGCGATCATCAAGATCGACGTCAAGAAATTCGACGACTTCTTCCGCTACAGCGACAGCGAGATGGGTAAACGCCGCTTTAACAAGGTCTATCGCGCATGCGCGAAGGAGTTCTCCGAGGACAACTACGTCGCTTGCTTCCACGATGAAGCCAAGGGCAAGTGCGCGATCCTCTTCACCCCCAACGAACAGCTACTCGAAGCGATGAAGCCCTATTTCGGTAACGAGCTGAGAAAGAAACTGTTTTTCAAAAAGGAACTGTAATGAAGCGTATCGACTTTGAGTTTATCGAACAGCATTTTCCCCAACGTCCCGATGACGCTCACAAGGGCACGATGGGCACGCTGTGCGCACTGACCGGCAGCTGCGGCTTTTCGGGCGCGGCGATCCTCTCGGCAAAGGCGGCGTTGTGCACCGGCGTGGGACTGCATTACCAGATCATCCCCGAATGTATCTATCCGATCTTCGCGTCGAGCGTGTATGAAAGCGTCTGCGTTCCCGTACGGGGCAACGGCAAAACGCTCTGCTCCGATGACTTTACGGCGATCTCCCCTACCCTGCAAAAAGCGACAGCTGTGCTGATCGGCTGCGGTATGGGCAACAGCGATGATACGGCGGGGCTGCTTCACAAGGTGCTCCGATACGCGAAATGCCCTGTTATCATCGACGCAGACGGCATAAACGCGATTGCGCAGCATATACATATCTTAAAGGACGCCGAAGGTGAGCTCATCCTCACGCCGCATGTCAAGGAATTCTCGCGGCTCAGCGGTCTGAGCGTGGAAGAGATCCTCAGCGATCCCGCAAAGGTCGCCGCTGACTTTGCCGAAAAACACAGCGGCGTCACGCTTGTCTTGAAAGGTCACCGCACCTATGTCGCGAAGGACGAGGAGCTCTATGAGAACATCGCGGGCAACAGCGGTATGGCAAAGGGCGGCTCGGGCGATGTGCTGGCAGGGATCATCGCGTCGCTGACCGCGCAGGGAGCAAAGCCTTTTGACGCGGCGGTGATGGGCGTACACATCCACGCTATCGCGGGAGATATCGCGGCGGCAAAGCTCTCAAGAACCGCCATGCTGCCCTCGGACATCATCAGATCCCTCCCCGAGATCTACAAACTGATCGAGGACGGACGAGATAACGGAGCGTCTTGATAGGTTGAGATTGTCACGGGGCGCATTTCAGATTGTCATTGCGAGGAGGAACAAGGTTCCGACGTGGCGATCTCAACCTTAACCATTGCGCCCCTCGCAATGACTATTGAATATCGGTTGAGATTGTCACGGGGCGCATTTCAGATTGTCATTGCGAGGAGGAACAAGGTTCCGACGTGGCAATCTCTACCTTGACCATTGCGCCCCTCACAATGACAATTGGTAAACGACTGATAAATACAGGAAGTTGAAAACCGACAGGAACGACCCTGTCGGTTTTATTTTTCAAACGGAGGTTTCTATGAAACGCACTGTATGCATCCTGCTGTTGCTCCCCATCCTGCTTTTGACCGCGTGCAAGAGTGAACCGCCCGCGCTCAGCGAGACCTTTCGGCTGAATTTCACGGTCAGTCAAGGCGACGTCGACTATGAAGGGATCGTCGACCGCTCTGACGATACGCTGACCGTTGCCATGACCTCTCCCTACACGGTAGAGGATACGGTATTTCGCTATGACGACGACGGGTTGAGCGTCTGCTACGGCACGCACAGCGCAAAGGCGAACTGCGATTATCTGCCCTATAAAAGCATCCCCACCGTGCTGTATAATGCGAGCGTCTATCTCTCACAGGCGAGTTTTGTCGAAAAGATCGACGGCGAGGATCACTACACCCTCCCCACTCCCTACGGCGACGCAAAGCTGACCGCCTCGGGCGGGATCCCCGCTCAGCTGTACGATCCCTACAGCGGACTGATGTTTCGATTTGAAATCCCGACATAATACTAATCCTTAATTAAAACCTTTATCATTTATTAAGGATTAGTATAAAAAAGTGTCAAGGACACATCAGCTCCCCCAGCCCCCTCAATCATGAGGGGGTTAGATTTTTAAGGGTAGCTATGGTATAATAAATCCATGAACAT
>CADAUE010000056.1 GCA_902790985.1 uncultured Ruminococcus sp. | reverse complement strand
CCTCGAACCAGCCGCCTGCCAGCTCGCCGAGCTTGGAATAATGCCATACATCCTCATCATCCTGTACAAGACCGGTGTAAACGCCCTGAGACTCGCCGTCGTCAGCGAACTCATAGTACTTGCCGTCGATCTCAACGATACCGGTGACGAACGCGCCGTCTTCATAGTACTTGTTCTCTACCCAGCCTGCTGCGGGGATACCGTCGACATAGAGCTTGCCGTCGGTAAACTCGCCGTTGAACAGCTCGCCGCAGTCCTTGCACTTGAGGACGCCGTCGATCAGCTCATAGGTATGACCGGTAGCGGGAACGGTCTCGCCCCACTCGATGACGGAGTTGCAGTCCTCACAGAAGGTTCTGCCGATGTAGCCGTCCTCGGTGCAGGTAGCAGCCTTGTCAGCCAGAGGCTGAGCGTTGTGAGTATGCCAGGAGGTAACGTCAATGGTGCCGTCCTCGTTGCCCTTGTTGACGCCGATGTAACCGTACTCGCACATAGCTTCGCTATCGCACTGGATGGTCGGAGCGCCGAAGTATACGATGTTGTCTCCGTAAACAGCCGCGCCTGCCTTGGTGAATACCTGTGTATCCATCGGATATACGCACTTCTTCTGGGTGATGAGCCAGTTGGAATCCTTGCCCAGAGCGTTGTGCGGATACCAGGTACGAACAGGGATAGAAGCGACGACAGCCTCGCCCTCGAGGTCGGTCTCGCCGTTCTTGGCAACGGTCAGGTCAATCAGACCCTTGTCGAAGTTGCTGATCTCATACTGAGCCGCAAAGCCCTTCGCAAACTCGATACCCTCGGGTTCCCAATCGTTGACGTTGTTGACCTTCAGAGTAACGGTAGCGGAATTGAGATTCGCGATATCGGTTGCGATCAAATCGATGTAGTACAGAGAACCAACCGGAGTAGCCGCCAGATCGGCATCGCGCGCGACGACCTTGACGGTGTCGAGATCGGTACCGGCATTGACGGTGAAGGTTCTGGTGATGTGAGAGATGTTTCCGGTCTTATCGCCGGCATAGAAGGTAACGGTATGAGTACCGTCAGCGAAATCATAGGTGGGAACAGCGATCTTGCCGTTCTGATAGGTGCAATCGACCGGCATACCGTCGATCATAGCAACGATGCTGTTGGTATCCAGACCGGTAGCGTTGGTCTTCTTGGTGTTCTCAGCAACGGAAACAGCGAACTCAAGGCCGTTGTATGCGATGGTCGCGTTGTTGTTGAGCGCAAGAGCGTCGGAAGCGCCCGCGAACGCGTAAGTCGGGTTGGTGAATACGGGAGGCTCACGATCCGGGACAACAGAGGAATAGTCAACGGTGATGTCGTCGATGTAGAGGGTCACGTGGCTGGTGTAGGACTTGAACTGCTTATCAGCATCCTTCCAAGCACGGTCGTTGACGTAGAGCTGCATCACGTCGCCGTAGAGCTGAGAGTTCTTGCCGTTCTTGTTGATGGAGTTGGAGGTACGGCAGTTCTGGAGTCTCAGACCCGCCCAGGAGCTGTAGTTGCTCAAGTCGAAGTAGTAGTAATACCAACCGTCGGTACCAAGACCGTCACGATACGGGAAGAAGGTACCCATAGCGCTGTTGACGCGCTCCCAGTTAGCGGTAGCAGTCTTCTTACCGCCGATGGTGTAACGAACATCAAGACCGCGTACGTCGACCTCGTCCGGGATGTACATCCACATACCAAGACCGGTAGCGCCGGTGATATCGACATAATCTTCGGTCGCACCGCGCTGATTGACGCCGTCAGCGTCTTTGGTGGTGCCGTGAGCCGCGATATCATCCCAGTTGTAGCACATCAGAGAATAGGTGTAATCCTCATAGTAGGTCAGCTGAGAGAAGTCCATATCATACGCCATCGCGTAGTCGCCGCTGTGGACCTTACCTTCATTAGCGGTTACGGGAGTGCAGGTGGTGACGATGCCGGCGTTGTAGCCGTCATAGCCGGACCATCTGGAGGTCTGGTGATTGTCAACTTCGGACTCGAAGTCGAAGAGGACCTCAGAACCCTTACCGACGGACAGCGGAACGGTAGCGGTTCTGTCAGAACCTACGAAGGTAGCGGTGATGGTGCCGCTGCCGGTCACGGTAGTATCGTCGGTAGCGTGGAATACAAAGCCTTCAACGGAACCGAACTTCGCGTCGGACAGAGCGAAATCATAATCGGCTACGTCGCACTTGACTTCAAAGTTGAACTCGCCGTACTTTGCGATCATGGTGATGTCAGCATCCTTACCGTAAGGAGCAGCCAGAGTCGCGACGGAGAATTCGATAGAATCGGGAATAACTACGTGCACAACGGTCTCGCCGACAACCTTGTCGTTACAGACCAGCTGGATGGTAGCGTCGCCGACAGCCGCGGGAGTAAAGGTGCCGTCAGCCGCAACAGTACCGTTGTCACAAACATATACAGCATCCTCGGGGATGTCTGCGGAGGTGCCTGCGGGGCTGATACCCTTGGCGGACACGACTGTAGTAGAATTTGCGGAGATATACTCATCCTCTACGGTGAGGGTCGCATGATCGAACACGTTGGAGGGAGCAGCGGTAGAAGCGATGATCAGACCAGCGGAGATCGCGCGCTCGGAACCGTCGGAGGGGCTGTTGACGATCTTAGCGTTGTCCTCACCCTCTTCTTTCGCAAGATAGGTGGTGGAGCCGCCGCCGTCGAGGTTGATCGCGTATACACAGTCAGCTTCCAGCATGATCTGAGCGATCTCGTGCATGGAGCCGCCGATGGAATAGGGGCTCTGACGACCGTCAAGAGACATCAGAACGACCTTACCCTCAGCAGTGATGCCGACAGCGGTACGGCAGTGACGCTCGGTGTTGTAGGAACCGGAAGCGGAAGCAGTTACATCAGCGCCGTCACGGACGAGCCACTGAGAGCCGCCGACAGCCTGCCAGATGTCATACTTGCCCGCATTGGCTCTGTCGTCGATAACAGCAGTGCCGTCCTTCAAGATAGCAAAGAACGCGGGGTATGCATTGGTACCGAAGTCAACGCCGTCAATCCAGCAAACACCGTTGGGCTGACCGGTGGTCATGTTGTAGAAGGAAGCGTTAGCTGCCGCTACAACAGAGTAATACTCGCTGACGAACTGCGGGGAAGCAGGATCGCTGTAATACTCGTTTGCGGAAGCGACCTGGTCGGTCAACTTGGACATACCGAGCTTCTTGTCTCTGTACTGATCCATGTAAGAGGTCTGCACAATGACGTCATCTCTGGTGATGTCAGCAGTCGTGACAAAATACACGTTCTGCTCGCCGTCAGTAGCGTAAGCGTAGTTTTTATAATACTCTACGCCGGGTGCAAGTGTCTGTTCTGTGTGCTTGAACACAGTGTGTGTGTCAGCGGTACCGGGTGAATAAGCAGAAGCCGATATCGAGAATACCGACAGCGCCATGATCAACGCCAGAACGATCGCCAAAACACGTTTTGAGGTTTTTTGCATAGTTTTTCTCTCCTTTAAAAATTTTTATGCAAACTCGACTGTGCCCACAGTCGAAATCATACCAGATTCATCGCTTCGGCATAACGCTTCTTCATCACATCAACGCCCCAGAAAATGAGATCAGCCGGAGCGCCGGGATTGACACGAACGTTCGGTTTTTGCTTCAACTTGATCGGTATACGCAACCTGCCGAATGCGGCATTGAGATAAATAGGATAGGTATCGCGATCATATTTTCTGAGATAGCGTAACCGTTTCAAGCCCTTCTTGACGCCCTTTCCGCTCTTGCGGAACCCAAGGAATGACGCATATCCCGATTCGGACATTTTTCCCCGGATGCGCCGCATATTATCATAGCAGAACGAGAATCCGCCGCCGTATTTCTTCATACCGAACGCCTCACGCGGCACGCCCGCTGTCTCGGCGATCCTGCGGGGGATCGGTCTGTCATAGTCGCCGCCGACAGACCACGGCTTCATCTCATCGCTGTTAGAGATCCTCTTGATCGAATTACACACAGAGGCGCCGAACGCAGGAAGCGGAATATAGATCGAACCGTTCTTCAGCGCGTCTTCCGTATAGCTGACGCCGGTTTCGAAGAAGTAATACCCCTTCATCTCGAAGTCCTCGGTCACCTCATAGCTTTTATTCCAATAACTGCCGCGTGATCCGAGAAAGACCAGACAATCCGCCGTTAAATCATCAAATACACTGAACTGCAGTTCCGTTCCCAGCTCGCCGTTGCACAGATACATCGCCTCGATAGAGTCGGTCGATCGTTTATACAGGAGTTTGTCGCGGCTTTCGATATGCCGATACCCCAGTGCTTTTGCCGCGGTCAGACCGTTATCGCTGTCATACTGACCGCCCTTGAGCGTGACGACACAGTCGCACCCGATCGTTCGCGCCAGCGCTGCACAAGCGGTGGAATCATAGCCGGATGAAATCGTCGCGACCATTCCGAAGTGGGATGACCGCTCCGCTGCGGACAGATTCGCTTTGACCGCGCACAGCGATCCCGTAATGCGCGCATAATAATCGTTATAGTCTGCAAACGGCTCCATCGACGGTCTGCGCGTGACGATGATCTCGTTGTCTGTCACGGTGATATTACTCACCACGAACTGTCTGATCACTTCGCCGCCGCTGACAGGGATATCCTTGATCCCGCCCGGTCCGTTCAGCATCGAACACAAGATATTCTCATAATCATACACCGTTCTGTCCAATCCCGCATGGATGAACTCCAGCAAAAACGGAAATGAATTGGAAACGGTGATCCTCTCCTTGTTTTCGTGGAGCAAAAGGCGTTCCATCGAATGAGAGGGAGTGACGAACATCACACCGTTATCTTTCAGCTTGGCGCCGGTTCCGTAAAACACATCGCTTACGTCAAAGCCTGCTTCGACAAACGGCGCGTCCCATACGCCGGCAACCAAAAAATCGGGATGCTGTTCCACTTTGGAGCCGCAGTATGCCGTAACCTTCCCGGTGGATCTATCCACCTGTGCCAGCCATGTCAGCTTCGGTAATTCTCTGATACACTGATAGGAGAATGAATATCTCATTTTGAGAGCCTCCTTTTCAGCCGATTGCGTCCATCCGCCGCTCAATCCTCCGTGTCGATCCTGCGAACGGAAACATCGCCGTATTTCATCATATACATACCGTCCTCATAACAGCCGATATGCTTCTCATTTCTTTCGCCGCGAAGATTATTGACGATCAGCGCCATATGATCGCAGCCGCACATATACGCGTGGGGATAACCGCCTCCGAAACGGGGGTTGACCTCGGAAAAGTAATACTCGCCGTCCTTTTCGAACAGATCGATATCGATCTGCCCCTTCCATCCGGAATCGTCACAAAACCGCTCGATCAATTCGAAAAGCTTTTCATCCTTAAAGGAGATGGATTTGTCGGTCTCGCCGGAGCGCATCAAAAGCTTCTTCTTGGTGAATACGCTGACAAGCTCGCCGCTGATCATATCGATATAACAGTCTGCGCCTATCTCAAAACCGTCAAAGTACTCCTGAATCATCAGATCTTTATGCCGTGCGAAGAGCATTTCCAGCATTTCGCTGTCATGAACGATCAGCACATCGATCGAAGCGCTCCCGTAGATCGGCTTGACCACTACGGGATACGCGATCTTCCCATCGCGAAGATCAGCATAAAAATCATTCAAATTGTCATAGCTCAAAGCACAGCGATAACCGTTTTCTCTGAGCCAGCGAAACATCGTCATCTTGTTCAGCGCACGCTCACACAGTTCATAGCTTGATCCGATGATCGTCACGCCGATCTCACGAAAACGCTCTTCGTTCTCCGCCAGCAGGCTCAGCTCGGGATCGATCAGCGACAGCACGCCGTCGATCTTCTCTTTTCTGCAAATGTCGAGAACGATGTCGATATATCGCTCGTCGGCGATCCGCGGGACGATATATCGGCTGTCAGCCTCATAGATCGCAGGAGCGATCCGCTGCATATCCGCAGCGACCACTCTCCCCTCCTCGCCGACAACGCGCTTAAAATAGCGAACGATCAAATTACGCGTGCCGACGCTCAGCAGCAGGATATTCATGTATCCAAACCTCTCAAATAATCAAAATATAACGGAGTTCCTCCGGTATGAATAAACAGAACCCGGTGCCCCAAAACGCCCTCACGCTTCAGATACTCCGTCATTCCGTAATATGCTTTTGCCGTATAGGTCATATCCATCTGTATCCCGTGATCCCGTATAACAGAAATGAGTGTATTCTCGATTTCCTTAGAATGTGATCCGTAGCCGTCAGACGTATAGGCGTCGTCAAAGCATACCGCACGTTCCACAGCGACGTCACCGACAGAAATTTGATGTTCTTTCAAATATTCGCAAACGCTGTCGATCACTACGTTCCTGCCGTAAGGGTTCTTGCGCGCGATGCTGATACCGACAATGTTTCGGTGATCGCCGTGTATCAAACTGCCGCACACCAGACCGGCTTGTGTGGTTCCGGTTCCGCTCGCAAAAAAGATATCATCAAAATGAATCTTGTTTTCGGCTTCATAGGCAAGGATCTCTTCATAGCAGTCCACATATGCCTGTGTTCCGATATTGCCGTGACCGCCTCCCGGGATAAAATAGGGTCGATAACCATCCGCTTTCAGCTCACTCAGCCTGCGCTCGATGGTATCATGTACTTCATTTACCGGCACGATCACGCTCTCAGCTTGAAACAGCTTCTCCGACATCATACTGTTGAAAGTCGGTGAGGACTGCTCCATCGGCTGGATCAGCACACATTTCATCTTGCGAGCGCACGCCATATTCGCAACCGCTCTGCAATGGTTGGAAGAAGAGCTGCCGTAGGTCACGACACAATCGTAATCTCCCCGGTCGATCTCTTCAAAAAACAACTTTGCTTTACGCGCTTTATTGCCGCCGAACGAGAACGGCAGCAGATCTTCGCGTTTGATATATAAATGATTCAATCCGTCAAAAAGATGTTGGATCGGCGTCATTGACATCATCCTTCGATAACGTAATCTTTTCTGAACGCTGAATAAATACAGCGATCCACCCAACGTCCACTGTAAAAAAGATCCGATTCCAGTACGCCTTCTTTGCGGAATCTCATCTTTTCAAACAGACGTTGCGCGCCGATATTTGCCGTTTCGGTATACAGGTAGATTTTCTCCAGTTCCAATTCACCAAAGCCGTATTTCAACAGCAAGCTGACGGCGGCGGAAGAGATGCCTTTCTTCATAAACTTCGTTTCACCGAGCGCAAGATACAACTCGGCTTTCAGATTCTTTTTGTCTATATTCAGCAAGCCGATCAAGCCGCAGGGAACGTCGTCCGCTTCAATGATAAAGTCGCGTCGATTCTCCAGCTTAGAGGCGCTTTCAAACCATTTTCTCGTCCTCTCCTCTTCCAAGGGAAGATCATAGTGCAAATAGCGGTTGATCTCAGGTGTATTGATCCACTTAACCTTCAAGGGGATATCTTTTTCGGTAAATCTTCTGATGGTAATATTCATACTTCTCTTCTCGCGTCATCCAGCCGTCCGGCGCGGATCTCACTGCCGACGCTGATGTCGGATCGTTTGAGAACCTTGCCGACAGTACCGAAGATAATCTTGACGTCCATCATGAACGTGCAGTGATCCACATACTCGAGATCATACGCAAAGCGACTTTCCCAAGTATCGATCTGATTTCTTCCGTTGATCTGAGCCAAACCCGTCAGCCCGGGACGGACGTCATGGCGACGTCTTTCCTCTTCTGTATAATAAGGCAGGTACTCAACCAAGAGAGGTCTGGGACCTACAAAGGACATCTCTCCCCGAAGGATGTTCAAAAGCTCCGGAAGTTCATCCAACGAGGTGGAACGAAGCTTTCTTCCAAAGGATGTCAACCGCTCGTCGTCAGAAAGCTGCTTACCGTTTTTGTCCTTAAGATCCTTCATCGAACGGAACTTTCTGAGCCTAAATATCTTTTCATTCCTGCCGGGACGATCCTGCATAAACAGCACAGGACTGCCCAGATTGACCCTAACCAGCAACGCCGTGACCAGCATCACCGGGCTGAGCAAAATCAGCGCAAGCGAAGAAAAAACGATATCCAAAAACCTTTTGACAAACCTTTCGTAAATACCGCGAGGATAGTGTTCTGTCCTATGTTTGATTTCTTCCTCGTGATAAGTCGGCGTAGAAAGCCACACCTTTTCAGAAGACCCTTCCATTCTTATCCCACTTCCCGAACTCTTAACGTTAATACCGTACATCAATCAAGAATTCTTGTAATAATAATCGTAGCGATAATAGTAACCCTTGCGTTTATAGTACTTCTTATCATTATTTTTTCCGTTATAAACGAAACCGATGATCTTCGCGTCGGCAAACTTCATTTGTCTGAGCGCTTCATTGACCTTTTTATACTCGGAAAAGCCGTGACGCACGATCATCAGATACCCGTCGATCATATTCGACAGCAAAACCGCATCGGAAACGATATTGATCGGCGGAAAGTCAAATACAATATAGTCATAAGTATCCTTGAGCAAATTGACAAGATCGACCATCGACTCCGAGTTGATCAGCGTTGTCGCGTCGGGAGGAATATTTCCGGATGGGATGATATCGACGCCAAGATTGCTGACGCGCATGATCGGAAGTTCTTCGATCATCCCGGAAAGGTAATTGGAAAGACCTTCCTTAGCGCTGAGGTTCAGCTTTGTGATAACGGTCGGGAGACGCATATCACAGTCGATCAGTATCACGCGCTTCTTCAATTGCGCCAGAGAGATCGATAGGTTGACAGCCACCGTGCTTTTTCCCTCACCGCGGTTGGCGGAGGTGATACCGATACATTTACAGTCGGTTCCGGGCAGAGAGAAAATAACGTTGGTTCTCAAGGTCTTATACGCTTCCTGTACGGAAAAAGAAGATTTAGAGGACAGGAGCATCGTTTTAGAATCAAAAGAATCATTAGTCTTTTCCTTTTTGCTCATTCTTATCCCCCTCCTTCTCCTCGTCATTTTGTTTTTTACCGTAGCCATACTCGTAGGAATAATAGCCGTATTTGCTGCTGTTAGAAGCATAGTCGGGCAGAACGCCTAAGATAGACAGACCGAAACGCTGCTCCAGCTCGCCTTCGCTTCTGATGGTATCATCTCTGAGAAAACGGATAATGACGATGATCGCTACGATCAGAATCCCTGCCAAAAGCCCAAACAGCGAGTACTTGATGTAGCTGGGTTTATAGCGATTCGTATTATAAACAGGCGAATCGATGATCTTCATCGAACTGCCCTCTACGATATCCGACATATAAGTAGGAGCGACTGTCGCGATCGCCTCAGCCAGGTCATACGCCTGCTGAGGATCCTTGCTCTCTACGTGGACAGCGATGATCTCCGTTTCTCCCTGCACATCGGCAGTAACCATCTGCTGCAACTTCGAATACGGAAGATCCAGCGAGATTGATTCAGCCGCGGCTGTCAAAATACGATTGCTTCTAACGATTCTCACATAGGTTTCAACCAATTGTTTAGCAGCGTTAAGGTCGGAGCTTGTTAAGCTGTCCTTATTCAGCTGCGCGTGCTGGTTGTTGACATAAGCGGTGAAATTGCACCGATAGGTCGGCTTGATGAGAATCTTTGTAGCGGCAAAAACCATTCCGGCGAGCACAATGCCAACCAAAACCATCAGCCATAGCTTTGAAAGCAACTCTTTCAAAATAGGGAGAATATCTATTTCAACGTCAGATTTTGATTTTTGTCTGGGTTCCATAAATCTCCTATCGCTCCTTTTCTCAATTAAAGTTCCACCCATCCTCGTAATCGAGAGATTTGATCTGTTGTATGATTCGAAACCGGCTAAAATATCGAAAGGATCAGCCGACTCCGGATATAATTATAACATTCTCTTCCCTATCCGGACGAACAGAATACGGGAAAGCCATATGTGTAAACCATATCATTGAGCATACTAAATCAATATACTAATCAATTATACCTTTATTTATGTGAAATGTCAACAAAAATCACTAAAATATAATGCATACCTTGCAAAAATTCCCACTAATTACATCATTATGAATCATATGCCATGTAAAGCATCCGCATCATTTACCCCGAAAATCTGAAAACCATTTAGATACTAAAAATTGACGTTCCATAAAAAACGTCAACGATTTACTGAAAGGCAATCAATATACCTTCACCATAGCTTATACTAAGTAGCAATAAAAAGCTTTAAAAAGATATTAGCGGAGAATTTCGCATAACAAGGCGGAGGGCGCAGGCAGGCTTGAGGTGTTGTCCAAATC
>CADAUE010000055.1 GCA_902790985.1 uncultured Ruminococcus sp. | reverse complement strand
GCGGAGGACGCCGCAAGGCTGGCGCCTTGCAAGGACGACAACGCAGTTATGCGAAATTTTACACGGCAGATGTTAAAGTATTTTATCAGAGAATAGTATAATCCCGTCAAAAAGGCAAAAAACAGCTCTTCCGCACCGCGGAAGAGCTGTAGAAATGTTAATCGGTCGTGTCGGGAACCTTTGCCAACGGCGTGTAAAAAACATCCAGCATCGTGCGGATCGCCGTTTCGTTGGTGATATGCATCTCAGCGTACTCGCCTTTTGTGATCTCGCCGGTCAGATTCACATATTCGACATCCGACGCCGATCTGAGCTTTGTCACGGCGGTAGAGGCGATGTATGTCATCTTCGGCAGATCCAGCGTGGTATCGGAGTTGGCGCGGATCACATCATACAGATTAGAGACCACCGAGAGATCGGACTTCACGGCGGGTACGACCGAGTCGAGGAACGCCTTGATATATTCCTGCTGACGCTTCATACGGTCGTTGTTGGAATCCAGCCGAGAGGTGTCACGCGAGCGAATGTACTGCTCCGCTTCTTTGCCGTGCAGCGTCACGGTCTCGCCCTCGTTGATGACCCGACCGGTCTCAGAGGAGGTGAAGGTCATCGATGACGTCAGCGTAACGCCGCCGATCGCGTCATTGAGGTCGGTCAGCGCCTCCAGGTTGATCGCAAAGTAGTTTTCAAACGGCAGACCGTAGAACAGGCGGCTGATCGAAGTCGTCGTATTCTTTCCGCCGGTGACCTTTTCGTTGCCGTACGCGTACGCGAAAGCCATCTGCAAACGCTGCGTGTCAATGAAATTACCTTCTCCGGAGTACAGATCGACGTCCGCCATCGTATCACGCGATATGCTCAAGATCTTGACCTTACCGGTCTTGGAATCGACCGTCAGGATATAGATCGCGTCGCCCATCTGCAGGTGTTCGGTATCGTCCTGTCCCTTGTCCGCGCCGATGAACGCGATGCTGATCAGATTGTCGTTCAGCTCATAGGATACGCCGTCGTAGGTGATGACGCGTCCTTTGTTGTCTACCCGGATGACGTCGTTGCCGGACTCATCCTCTGTGGGCACTGTTACGCCGACATTGTCATAGTTAAGCATCCCGCGGCGACCTATCTCATTGAGGACCAGATAAGTGCCGCCCACCGCGATGATCAGCGCCAAAAGCACCGACAAGACGATGATCAGCACCTTTTTCCATGTCGCAAGCCGTTTGAATCTGGAGGTTTTGCGATGATGATGGTGGTGATGGTGATGATGGTGATGGCGCTTTTTGCTTGAAGGAGAAGCAAAGACATAGTCGGGATCGGGGGCGTCTACCCCTTCCAAGGTCACTGTTTCGACCTTCATTTTGCCCGAGGAGCCGGATTTATGCTTATGCTTGTGTTTACTCTTGTTCTTTGCGTGTTCTTTGTAGGTCTCTTCGGGAACGATATAATCAAACGTATCTTCCGACGTTTCGCCGACGGTGACTGTTTGGACGTCCTCGTCCGGAGCCGGAGAAGCGGTCTCGGCGTCATCCTCTCTGAAATGCCGGAACCGGTTGTTGTCATCTGTCGCGCTCATCTACCAACACCCCCTGTACCAGATATCGCGTGTTTGCCGCACCGTTCGTGCAGGTGCTCAACGTCAGGATCCGGCTGTTCAGATCCAGCTCTACGCCTTCTCGCACATTTTGGTTGTACGAATACGGCTCCAGTGTCAGATCCAGATACTCCCGGAACATATCGTCGTCCTCCATATAGAACGTGTTCAGGATATGCCTGTCGTCATAGGTGAACGCAGAGTACACCAGATAGGTCAGCACCTTATCCTTGGTCAGCATGAAAATCGTATTGTTCTCTTCAAAGAATGTCGGATCCTCAAAGTTGTGCAGGGTCGCGAACATCGATCCGTTGAGCATGTTGTGACCGTACAGCACCGTTACTCTGTCGTGCAGCTCGGGTTGGTTTTTCAGCTCAGAGTAGATCGTTCCGGAAAACTGGTACTGTCGATAGATATTATGCTCGAGATAAAAACTGTCGTCACCCGTGCTCGCGGCTCGAGCGACGGGATAGTCGACTTTGGTGCCCGGGATATAGATCCATGCGTAAACGTCGGAGTTGATCTGCATCAGCTCGTCAAAGTCGATATCTTCGATATCCAGCGGCTTCATCTCAAAGCCTTGGTTGTTCATCGTGCTTTCCTGTACCTCAGCCGTGGTCGCCGCCTCCGTCGCCGCGCTCTCTGTAGGAGCGGTAGGCGTGAGATCCGCGCGGCTGATATCCTGTTGAGAATAATAGCGGAACAGATAGAACCCGACGCCCGCGAGCGCCGCGACACATACACACAGTATCACGATCCAAACCGGTTTCTTGACTTTCTTCATAATTCACCGTCCAAAATCAGCGGTCATATTTATTCATAAGTAATAGTATTATAACGCTCAAACACCGGTATGTCAAATCACAACTTTCGGCACGATCAACAAATTTTCGCCCGGATACAAAACCCTTTCAGAAAAACGGATGTCAAAAACAAAAAGACCGCCTCAAACGAGACGGTCTTGCAAGCGTAAAGATTATTTGCTTTTCTTTTTGCTGAGGATAACGTTGGTCAAGATACCGAGGATCAGTGCGCACGCTACGGTGGTGACGGTGATCGTACCGAAGGTCAGGATAAATCCGCCTACGCCGGTGATCAAGATCACGGACGCGGTGAACAGGTTGCGGTTGTCGTCGAGGTCGACCTTCTGGAGCATCTTCAGACCGGATACGGCGATAAAGCCGTACAGAGCGATACAGACGCCGCCCATGACGCAGCTCGGGATCGTGCTAAGGAAAGCGACGAACGGAGCGATGAAGGAGATGATGATCGCCTCACAAGCGGTCACGATGATCGTGCTGACAGAAGCGTTCTTGGTGATCGCAACACAACCGATGGACTCACCGTAGGTGGTGTTGGGGCAGCCGCCGAAGAAAGCGCCTGCCATAGAGCCGATACCGTCGCCGAGCAGAGTCCTGCTCAGACCCGGATCCTCCAGGAGATCATGCTCGATGATGGAGCTGAGGTTCTTGTGGTCGGCGATATGCTCCGCGAAAACAACGAACGCGACCGGAACATACGCCGCGGCGATGGTACCGATATAAGCGCCGTTGAGCTCACCGAACGCGCCGAACGCCTTGAGGAAGGAGAAGTCGGGCAGAGCGATGAAGCTGGAGAAGCTGACCGCCTTGAAATTGTTGATCAGCGCGGAATAGTCGATGACCATCAGCGCCGCGTTACCGGTAGCTTTGCCGATAAAGTAGAAGATCGTCGCCACCAGATATCCCGCCAAGATACCGATGATGAACGGTATCAGCCGCGCCATCTTCTTGCCGTATACGGAACACAGCATGACGACCGCTAAGGTCACCAGACCGCAGATGATCGCGACATACGGAGAACCGGGCTGGGTAGTACCGCTCACGGAGCCGCTCTCGTCCTGTGTGACGGTAATAGCGGGATTCACGGTACCGTCATCGTTGACCGCGACGACCGATTCCGCGATCGTGCCGTCATCGTTCACGGTGTTGACCTCGACGATCTGTACCTGTGCCATATCGACGGGCTCGGTATAATTCACCTTGGTAAGATCGCCGATCGCGTTGCCGGCGAGCGAGAGACCTATGATCGCAACGATCGGGCCGATCACGACAGCGGGCATGATCTTGTTGATCCACTTGACGCCGGCAAATTTGACGATCAGCGCGATCACGACATAGACGAGTCCCGCGAGAACCGCGCCGACGATCAGACCGACATAGCCCAGAGCCGCGGTAGCCGCGCCGCCGAACGCCGCGAACATCGCGCCGAGGAAGGCGAAGGAAGAGCCGAGGAACACGGGGCTCTTCGCCTTAGTGAACAGGACGTACACCAGCGTACCGATACCCGCGCCGAAGAGAGCTGCGGAGGTGCTCATTCCGTTTCCGACGATCATCGGGACGGCGATGGTAGCCGCCATGATCGCCAGCAGCTGCTGGAACGCAAAAACGATAAGCTGACCGAATTTCGGCTTATCCTTTACGTTGTAAATCATTTTCATTTTGGATTTCCCCCTTAATGGAAATATTTATATTATTCCGTAGGGACGGGCATCGCCCGTCCGCAGACGATCAATGATCGTCCCTACAAAACAATTTACTGTACAAAGATTTTCACCGCGTTTTCGTCGTCGGTCTCCTCCAGCCGCACGGCGACTACCTCATCGAGCGAGGTGGGGATGTTCTTGCCGACGAAATTCGGGCGGATCGGCAGCTCGGTATGTCCTCTGTCCACGAGGACACAGAGCTGGATCTTCGCGGGCCTGCCCAGCTTCATGACCGCTTCCATCGCGGCGCGGGCGGTACGCGCGGTATAGATCACGTCGTCCACCAGCACGACGGTCATATCCTCGACGCTGAAGTCGACGCTGCTTCCCGCAACCTCGGGCATTTCGCTGACGCGTGACAGATCGTCACGATACAGCGTGATATCCAGCTCGCCGACCGGTACCTTTGCTCCTTCGATCGTCTCGATATTCCGCGCCAGCCGCCTTGCCAGAGGGATACCGCGCGTGCGGATACCGATCAGGCAGACGTTTTTCAGACCGTGGTTCTTTTCGATGATCTGATGCGCGATGCGCTTGAGCGCTCTGTCGATGTCCTCCGGGGACATCAGCGTCGCTTTATAATCCATGTGTTTCTCCTATGCTTCGCGGCATTTACCGCGACAGCCATATACATATAAATAATACCTTGTCCGACGCGGACAAGGCACAGTACAAGCAGGGATATTCGTATCGAACCTTGTCGGCATCTCTGTACCGACTTAAAAGTTTACCTTGCGTATCATACTACTTTTGCGATACCCTTTGTTGCTGTATTGGAATTATAATGTTTATTTCGAGAATTTTATGCAAATTCACGAAAAAACCGTGCTTCCTCAACCGCGTTTCTTGACAGGATATTTGGATTCCTGTATGATATGCGAGATAAAGTATAGCATTGTATAGCTTTGTTTCGGAGGGAATATGAAGCAAAAACCTCTTTTTTCATCCATTCTGCTGCTGACGGCGGCGATCATCTGGGGCTTTGCGTTCGTCGCGCAGGAAAAGCTCGCCGACAGCGTACCGACCTTTACCGTCAACGCCCTGCGCTCGCTGATCGCCGCGGTCGCGCTGATCCCCGTCGCGGCTGTGACAAGGCGTATCCAAGGTAAAAAGCTCCGCGAAAACAACTCCGCCGATCGCAAAAAGCTGATCAAAGCGGGCGTTATCTGCGGCGTGATGCTGTGCGTCGCCACTAATCTCCAACAGTTCGGCATCGCCCTCTATCCCGAGGGAGCGCCCGCATCCGCTCACAGCGGGTTTCTGACGGCGCTGTACATCATCTTCGTGCCGGTCTTCGGGCTGTTTCTCGGCAAAAAGCCCGGGCTTTTCGTCGCGATTGCGGTCGTCTTGGCGACCGTCGGACTGTACTTCCTATGTTTGTACGAGGGCTTCGGCGCTCTTTATGCGGGGGACATCGTCGTGCTGATCTGCGGCATGGCGTTCGCTGTACAGATCCTGTGTGTCGATCACTACATCGGCTCGGTCGATGGCGTCAAGCTCAGCTCGATCCAGTTTTTGGTCACCGGTATCTTATCGACGATCCTCATGCTGATCTTTGAAAAGCCCGATCCCGGCGCGGTTCTCTCGGCTTGGCAGCCGATCTTGTATCTCGCGCTGCTCTCCAGCGGCGTCGGATATACGCTCCAGATCATTGGGCAGAAATACGCCGCCAGCCCCACCCTCGCCTCCATCCTCATGAGCATGGAAAGCGTTTTCGCCGTGATCGGCGGCGTGATCTTCATGGGCGCGATCCCGAAAACGAACGAATGGATCGGCTGCGGTATCATGTTCCTCGCCATCATCATCGCCCAGCTCCCGTCGGATATCCTAAATCAAAAACGCGCGTGAAAAACGGCGCTGTGAGATTTGAAGCAAACCGGCTTCAAATCTCACAGCGCTTTGATTATTGCAGGCTAAACGAAGTGATATCCGTTTTTTTGCTTTTTGTGCATTATCACCAACCAAACGCCCGAAATACCGAAAAATTGTAAAGGTTTTATGTTGAAACACAAAGGCAAATGTGATAAAATAAAATAGATAATCTATATACTATAAATATTGTTATTCGATTTTCCGGATTCCTCTCTTTTCTACGAAAGAAAATCAAACAGCAAAAAAACATCTTGACTTTTTTTCTTAAAGAGGCGACAATCCTTGACAGACAGACAGACAGACAGACAGACAGACAGACAGACAGACAGACAGACAGACAGACTGACAGACAGACAGATAGACAGACAATAACTATGCGCGATAAACGATCGGCGCCGGCATGATTTGCTGCGCCTTGGTTTATTGCGTTTTTCTTTTGTATCAACGCATGAAAACGTCTATCGCCGAATTCGCGGCAAAGCAGGGAACAGGAGGCTTTGGGAATGGATAAAAACAAGACGAAAAGTGTGACAAAGAAATATTTGGTCAAGCTGATCAGCATCGTCCTCATGTTAACTTTGCTGTTGGATCTTACCGCGGCGTACATCGGGGCGGATTCCTTCTATACCGTTCGTATCAACTATCTGTATGTCGACGGCAGCCACGCGCACGATCCCTATATCGCTACCTTCCCTGCCGATCAGGCGGTCAATATCACGGTCACGAATCCCAACGTCAGCGGCTACGATCCCATGATGCTGAACGCGGGAGAGACGGATCCCCGGGCGCTGCCGGAAAACGGAACACTCGCCACGACGACCGCGATTAATATCGATACGTTGGATCATAACGTGACCTACACGGTCTATTATCTTGCGGGTCTGTCGCATTACAGAGCGCGCTATTATCTGCAAAACGTCTATGATGACCTCTATACGACCGACCAGACTCTCAACGCACAGTATCAGGATCTGCTGGGCGTAACCGGCAGCTTTCCGACCCATCTTGAAGAGGTAGAGGTCGAGGGCTTCACCAGCCTGTTCCACGAGCCGGACGCTATCGCCGCCGACGGTTCCACCGTGTTCAGACTCTACTATGACCGCAACTACTACACCGTCGGCTTTGACCTCGGCGAGGGCGGCTACGGTGTAGAGCCGATCTACGCGAAGTACCAGACCGTCTATCATGTCGACGAGCCTAAACGGCTGGGCTACACCTTCCGCGGCTGGGCGCGTACGGATATCGACTCCGCCGTTGAGGGAGCAGACTGGCACTATATCGATGAAAACGGAAACGTTATCAGTGAGGCACAGGCGACCGCGCCAGAAAATCTGCTGACGCTTGAGGGCGATTTGACGATCCCTGCAAAAGATACTTTTTATAGAGCAATCTGGGCGCCCGGAACGACAAGCTGCAGTGTTGTCTACTGGTTTGAAAACGCGGACAGCGACCTGAAAAATACCGCCGAGGAATTTGAGGGACTGACAGAGGAGCAGATTCAGGCAAAGGTTTCTCAGAATTATTCCGTAATCGCCGCGAAGGACGTTTATAATATTTATGACGAGAACGGAAATACGATCCTCATTCAACCGGGCATGACGATAACGCCCGACACGATCATCCGCAACAAGGCGAAAAAGGCAAAGGACGAGGGCGTATACAGCGGCGGCGGAGATGATATTGTTCCCATCAAGGATTTCTTCTCCTTTAATCTCGGTTATGCAAACCCGAGCGATCCGCGAAATAACGACGATCATGCCTTTGACGAAAACGGCGACCGTATGCCCGAGGCGCAGGTGTATAAGTACGATGAAGACGGCGGGATCATCGACTTTAACGATATCAGTCAGGGAACCAGCGAACAGCTCGTCGGAAATGGGAATTATTTTGAGCTGAATACTGCTGCGAACACCCCCGTCCCTAACTATAGAACCGATACCTCGGTAACGGTTCGCGGCGACGGTACGACGCGCTTCAACGTCTATTTCCGACGTAAGGAATTCACCCTGAAATTCTTCTATGCAAGAGAAAAGCTCAGCGATCATACAATCGAATTGACCAATTCGACAAAGAATTATTCTAATAAAGCCTACACAGGGCTGAATTATATGCAGGCGGTTTCTCAAGGCACTTGGCAGGCCGGCGTCGCCGACAGCAAGCCCCAGTTGAACACAAAGTATACCGACCCCGAAAGTCCCGACTATCTGCCTTATATTTTTGAGCGATATGAAGACTACAGCGGCTATCGGTACTACTACTATCAGGTAGAGGCGAAGTATAACGCGCCTATGAAGAACAAGTGGCTTATCGACGCGATACAGGGCGTCGATAAGAAGGGATTTAACGGCCAAGTCTGCCTTCCCGGAAGCTGGGCGGTTGAGAACGCGACGAATTATTATAACAGTCATACAAAAGTCAACAACTATACGATCAAGGGTATCTATGAGAAGCTCGGTCCCGAACTGATGTTCGCTAGCAGAACCGCTGATTATACTGAGCTGCATTACCTATTATCATGGACAAATTCTGCTACAAGCAGCGGCTGGAATTACGGCATGCAGAACGTCCTTCACTTCACCTATCAGAACTATGTGGAGCTACTGCCTAGGGAGCTGGAGCAGCTGGAGATCGCCGATTATGACACGTCGGTGCTGGCCGGAGAAGGAAAGCCGTATATCGATGTTATACAGTTTACGGTGAACGGAACTGCAAAGTATTACGGATTGCCGGAGGATAATATCATCGAAACGACCGACTCCGGCAGTCAGTATCCGATCAATGATGTCTCCAAAAAAACGAGCTCGGTACGCTCCGACCAGACGCCGACAGACCTCGAGGGCTTTGAGATCGAAAATCGCAGATTGAACAGCAACAATCAAATCATACTTGATACGACGAATACGATAGTCGACTGGTCGGATGATACGACCTCTTACCGTCATGCTACGATCAAGTTTTTCTATAAGCGTAAGGAATATACCCTAAAATACCGTAACGGAAACCGCAAGGACGAGAGCCATAACCGCACAATTATGTACGGCGCGCCACTGAATGCTGTTTACGCGTCCGGCGAGCACGAGGGAGAATACCGTTACTACTGGTCGAATCCCAATTACTACATCCCCGAGCTGGGAGATCACTATACGTTCTCCGGCTGGTACTACACACCCTATTATTTCCGTCAGGTGAATGTTGACACGGCGACGATGCCCGCGAACGACCTAACGCTTTACGCTAAATGGTCGCCCAAGAAGATCAACGTCGTATTCTATAACAACTATAATGAATACTATGAGGATACCAACCGCATCGTATTGGGCTATGACGAGGACGATAATCCCATCACCGAGTGGACGGTAGAGTACGGCTCTTATGTACCGCTAAACCACATCCCCGCCGACGTACATGACGGAGAAAGCAATAGACCCGTGCTGACCCCGATCGCCGAGAAGGCTTCCTTCGCCGGCTGGTACTATATCCGAAACCGTGTTCCGCGGCGTTTTGAGCCGGAGAACGTTCCTGTCACCGCGCTGAACGCCGAGTCTACCGGCGATAACGCCAAGCTCAGACTCTTTGCCGAATGGGTCACACAGGACGTTGCGAAATATAGGGTCAACTATGTCCGCGCTGACGATCCGACCGTAGAGGTCGCTCCCCCGACCGACGGACGCGCCTATGTCTGGAAGACCCGTACCTTCCACGCGAAATCCGGCGACGAGCTGAGCGACGAGTACAAGTGGACGGAGGAGCACGAGACCGAGGGCACCAACTGGTGGCCGACCGTTAACTCCCATTCGATCGTAGTCAAATCCAACGAGAATGGCGAGGAATACAAGCCCAACGAATATACCTTTGAATATATCCAGAAGGACAAGGTACATTACCGCGTCCGCTACCTCGACGCGGACACCAGTAAACCGATCAACGCCGAGGGGCACGATATCGAAAAGATCACCACCCATGCCTCCGTCAAGGAGGACGCGAGGGTCATTCCCGGATATATCGCCGATCCCTCTTCGGCAACGCTGATCCTCTCCGCTTCGACCGCCGCGACCCCCGAGGAGCAGGAAGCAGAGGAGTTGAGGAACAACGTCATCACCTTCCTCTACCATAAGAATACCACCGAATATATCTACGAAACCGAGTATTATACACATGATCTCGAGGGCGACGGCTACTCGCTCTTCGCGTCGGAATCCTTAGATATCCCGATCGCCGAGCAGGGCGACACCACTGTTGCAATTAACGATATCTTCGCGCGTCCTATCCCGCAGCAGATCGTTGCCGATGGCTTTGAACGCTCGCCCGGCAAGGCGGAGTATACCTATGTAGCCGCCGACGGCTCCGTGAGCGAGAGCCCGATCCCTGTCGCCGATAACGGCAGCGTTACGATCGTCGATACGGATAAGAAAACGATCCGACTCTACTTTGACCGCAAAAGTTACCCATATACTTAACGCCGGCTCGGCTCCCGTAGGCTCTACCGTAACACTCAGCGTCCCCACCGATTACAGCTATACTAACCCGACCGACGGCACTGTGACGGCTTATACCCGCATGACAAATACTGACGGAACGCTCAACGACGTCAAGATCAATATTCAGCCCGCGCCTGACGGCTCCCTCGTCAATCATATCAGGATCTATTATCGTAAAGATGTAGAGCGCGACCTAAACTACCGGATGATCTGCGTCAACGCTAACGGCGAGACGGACTATGACAAAGCGACCGGCGATCCGCTCTTCGGAAGACTATCCGTAAACCGCCAGACGGTCGAGAGCTACGATCAGATCCAGGACGTCACGTTCTATGATACCAACGATGAGAAGATCACCGAGGGGAATCAAGAGGTGGATCTCCACCTCCATAAATACACCTTCCTCGGGTGGTACACCTCTCCGGAGTATAACGAGAATGATCCCGCAGAGAATCGTTTGACGACGAATACTACCTTGTCAAAGACTGACCTTGGCACCGACGGCGATCTCCCCGACAGAGACATAAAGTATTATGCGCTCGTCAAGCAGGAAATGGTGCAGATGGACGTTGACTTCTTCTTCTGCGATGATTATACCAAGGCTCAGATGTACTTGTTGCAGGATTCTGATATGAAGACTTACCTGCAGCAAAAGATTGATGAAAACAAGCTTTTGCCGAGCGGCGAATACGGCGGAAAAGAAGTGATCTTCTCCAGCCCCAGCTTGTATCAGAATCATACGCAGATCGCTTGGCATAAGAACGACGGCTACTCGCTGTATATGCAGGACATTGATAACCGTGTCTATAAATATGAGTTTGCCGAGTGGTGGGAGATCGACGAGGCGCAGAATAATGATCTTATCCCCAAGCACAACTGGAACGGCGGCGAATGGTCGCCCGATTCGCTGGCAAGCCAGCTTTCACGCACCAAGAATCAGCATTTGATTGCTGTCTATGCCCGCCGTGAGGTCACCGAGCTACCCTATACGCTTAACTATAACTTCATCTCCCGTACAGGCGAGGAAAGAACCTACGTCAAAGAAGGCGTGCTGACAGGCGACGACCTAAACGAGAACAGCGAGAATACAAAGATCACAGAGGACGGCTTCTATGCGCTGACCGACGAATTCATCCTCGCAAACGCTCCCTATGAAAGTAACTTTGCCGAGGTGCTGAACTGGACGGATCATCCCGATTATGTTATCAAGGATTCCGTGAAGAGCGACGGCGCAGAGGGTTCGGTCGATAGGCTCGTTACCGACGTGAACGCGGTTCAGTCCAAGAAAAATGTTTTCGCTAATTACCGTACCACCCCCACGGGAGGGTATACGACCATTTCGATCCCCTACGGCTCGAACTATAAACAGTCCGAGAACATGCTCGCCATCGAATGTCCCGAGACGTATGAGGGCAAGTCTTTCGCCTACTGGGAGGTTCGTAAGACTGAGGACGGCTCCGTTGTGGCGAAAAGCTACGATACGCTGTTTGACCTGTGCATGATGGACACCTACTGGATCACACCGGTGTACAGCGAGACAGAAACGCCTGAACATGAAGCGGAGACTGCTATCACCCTGACCCATATCGACGATACGCGTAATACTTGGACTGACGAGAACAACGCCGTTCCCGCAAACGGCTCTACCGATATCCTCTACACCGACTTTGAGATCGCGTTTGACGAAGGTACTGAGGATTATATTTACAACGCTCCCGAGGGTACCTACCGTACCGGCGTTGTATTCGAGCTGTGCGCGACGCTGCCGGCGGATAAGACCTTTACCCCCGGCAAGGATTATAATCAGGTCTCGGATCCTGATAACCTCAAGGCAGCGATCTTGAACAATGCCACATCCTACGTTTATAATCCCGCAAAGCCGACGCGGAATCTGCAGATCAGCGAGATCCCGCGGTCCGCGCTGACTAACCACGACCGCGTGCAGTACGGCAAGAGCTACCGCAATACCTATAAGGTCGTGAATGAGGAAAAGACGTACATCAACGCCAGATATCTCTTGAAGGCTACCGCGTATCTCGTCAAGAACGGCGAGGTTACGCTGAGCAACTCCGTGTACATCTGTCTTGCCGCAGAGGCTGACAAGGATCTGGCAATCGACAACGGGATTGTAGCAAGAACGAGTACCGGATAAAACAACAGCCGCTCTGATTGTTTAGTCACAGCGGCAAGAAAATTGAGAAAGAAAGCGAGGGGTTTCCGATGGACAAAAAAGAATACTGTGTTCCCGAGATGGAAGTTGTGTCGTTTCGGCTGCAGGATGTGATCTTAGGCAGCCCCGAGAATCTCAACAGCCATCTGGATAGCAGTAACGAGGATTGGGGCGATCTGGATCCCGGTTCCGATGATGAACCGATTTGGTGAGGGAGAATGAACGATGAAGTATTTGAAAAAGCTCTGTTCTTTCATCCTTATCTGCATACTGCTCTGTGCTTCGGTACTGGTCGCTGGCGCTGCCGAGAACTATATCGTTTTGTACGGCTTTGCTTTTGATATCAACCCCGAGGGAAAGGCGGTCATCCACGGCTATGATGACCGTTCCTCCGAGGCAGCGATACCGCAGAAGCTCATGGGAGCCGACGTCGCGATCATCGACGATTACGCGTTCTTCAATGACGCGGTGATCACATCCGTATCCTTTGAAGATGCGACAGCATTGAAAACGATCGGCGTCAACGCCTTTTACGGCTGCGGCGGGCTGACCTCTCTGACGATCCCGGAGTGGATCGAAGAGATATCCTTCGGCGCTTTTCAGAATTGTACTTCATTGGAAGCGTTGACGGTCCGGAACGGTATCACACAGATCCCCGCCCAGTGCTTCTACGGATGTGTTTCGCTCAAACAGATCGCTCTGTCTGATTCGATCACAGAGATCGGAGAGCGGGCTTTTATGAACTGTCCGAAGCTGACCGTTGTTGAGATCCCCGACACAGTGAAGAAGATCGCCGACAACGCCTTTGACGGCTGTGACGACCTCGTGATCTACTGCACCAAGGAGAGCTATGCTTTATCATATGCGATAGATCATGATATCGCATATGTGCTGACCGACGCCGAACCGATCACGGTCACCTATATGATCGGCGATACCGACAGTGATGAAACGATATCGATCCTCGACGCGACGCTGATACAAAGACAGCTTGCCGATATCCCCGTATTTGCGTTCAACGAGAAAGCCGCGGATGTCGACGGCGGCGGTGTGGATATTACCGACGTAACAAGCATCCAGCGATATCTAGCCGGATTCCACGATCCGTACGATATCGGCGCGACCGTCAGCTATATCGTATATGCCATATAATACTAATCCTTAATAAAGCCATGTTTCGGTATGAGCCGGAGCGTGGCTTTTTCGATGTAGATCAAGCGTTTCCGAAGTGATACGGAAGCGCTTGTTGTTTGCACAAAAAAACTCTTGATATTGACAAAAAAACTATTGATATTTACTCGCGGATATGGTATGATAAAGTTGCCAACAATTAACAGTTGAATAGTGTTCGTTATTCGTATATAACATCTTTTTATGGGAATAGTGTTTTTGTCTTTATGATAAAAACACTACGCTCTATACGGCTATTCCCATCATGTTATATATGATAGAAATACTGTTAATTGTTTGGCGACGATCGGAAGTTTATTGTCGTTAAGGACAGTCAAGTATAATCGAGAGTAGCATAACGTATTTGAGCCGAGGTTTTCTCGGCTCTTTTTATGTGCGTCAATATAACTGAAATGTAACGCTTTTCGGGTTAGGAACGCACTGTTTATGAGGTCATAGAGGCTCGAAAAACCATAAGTAGAATAAATCCATGCTATATGCAGTTTGGGCGTTACAGTATGATTATGGAACTCCACGTTGAGAGTAAGTAGCTCGCGTTATTAGAAAAGCCGGAACTGCACCTCAGAATAGCTCTAAAACGTCCGGAATTGAGCTGTATCGCATTTTTTTGGAGAGGTAGGTAATTTTTCACTACCATTTTGGATTTTTGCTCAAAAATGCAGATAAATAGTGCGTTATATGCTCAATAATCCAGTATTTAAACCGTTTCTTTCACAAATAAGATATGCTGAAATTACACTTGAGGTTAAACAAATCTGTTAGGAATATAGTAATCCAATATAGTATCTTTCGCGTATCCCAACTTTCAGCATTTCTCGACAGCTATCATGTTGTACAATGTGATCGTATGTCATTACGACGGCAAAACCACTTTTACGGCACGGAGGATCATTATGGGCGAAAACACGCGAACGGTACAGCTTCATTTCTATGTCACTGAAAAGGAAAACGAGATCATTAAGAAGCAAATGGACGAGACCGGAATCGAAAACCTGTCTCATTATCTACGCAAAATGGCAATCAGAGGCTATATCATTCACTTGGATATGACCGACATCAAAAATGTTTCAAGGTTACTAAGCAGTTGCTCGAACAATCTCAATCAATTCGTCAGGCTGGCGCATGAGACAGGGAGTATCTACGAAACGGATATAGAAGATTTGAATGAGCGGCTGACCGAAGTCACCAAGCAGTTCAAAGTAATACTAAAGGGCTTTGCCAAACTCATGTCAATAGCAGATGATGGAGTGTAAATATTCAAAAGAGCTACACCTACTTACAACCTTGCAATCTTAGAAATGGAAAAATTACCATGCATTAATAAAGAGTAATCCCGCTGTGAATTTTCTGTCATAGTGAGTGGTGTATATGTGATTCGTTTAGCAGTTTTCTGTTGATAGTTTTGATTTTTTGTTGATAAAGGTGACAAAAGAAATATATGCAGATATTCTTTCCTTTTGATTCACCATATGTTATAATGAGCAAAATGATTAAATAAGTGAACAGGAGAAGGATTATAAACAACTATACAGTTATCGGAATCATCGCGGCTGTTGTGATTGTTGCCGCGTTTAATATCATCAAGGTTATTACGATCCGCAGGAAGGGTATTGAAACAGAAGGCATTATTTCCCGTATAGAGGAACAGTCTACGGTAGACGGCGATGGAAGTCTTGACGTTACTTATACATACTATGTTATCTTCAAAACACAGGACGGTCAGAAAACGGAAGCCGACCTGAACCACGCACCGGGACATATGCGCGTAGGCGATCAGGTTCGTATTAAGTATCTGCCCGAAAAACCGAAACACGCGGTATTGATAAAATAATTCCCTCATCACGGAAAAATGTGGGATAGTCAAAAGTAAATATTGAAAAAGAGCATAGGAAGCTCCAAAATTGTAGTTGCTGAGACAACAATAAGGGAG
>CADAUE010000054.1 GCA_902790985.1 uncultured Ruminococcus sp. | reverse complement strand
TCCTCTAAGATCTCTACCCGTATCGGTTTCTTCAACGATCAGATCCGTGACGGTATCAAAGGTAATGTCTTCCATAAGGACGAGGGCGGCTTTGTTCAGAACAACTCCAGTTATGCGAAGAATATCAGCTCCGGTATTTTCGCAAATACAGTTGAGCGTTTCAGCAAGGATGGTAAAAGCAGCGGTAAGTTTGAGCTGAACTGGCACGCTGTCACTCCCGAGCAGTGCTTGACTTATGCATCCTGCCATGATAACTACACCCTTTATGATAAGCTCGCTTATGTCGACCAAGGCAGCACGATCGCTAATTACCGTCAGCGTTTCCAGAGTGTTATTAAGGAAAACAAGCTGACCGGCGCTATCATCAACACCTCACAGGGTATCGACTTCCTGCTCGCGGGTGAAGAGATGGGTCGATCTAAGGACGGCGACGAGAACTCCTACAAGAGCGCGGCTACTCTGAACATGATCGACTGGTCGCTCTTGAAGACCAACGCCGATATCGTGTCATACTACAGAGGTATGTTTGAGCTGAGAAAGGCATTCTCTCCCTTTACTACCAACGAGACACTCAGCGCTGACGGCAACTATTCTTATGTTGTTCATACCGTTCCGAATCAGTCTATCAATACCATTGCATACACTGTTCAAAACAATACAGCGGGCGAGTGGAACAAGGTCGCTGTTATTTATAACGGTGCAAACGCAACCAAGTCCGTGACCTTGAATAACCGCGCTATGAAAGACGCTTCCCTGAGCGCCGATACCGAGTGGGTCATCGTTGCGAATGATCAGCAGGCAGGCGTCCAGAAGCTCGGAGAAGCAAAGGGTCTCACATTTAGTGTACCCGCTTTCTCCGCTTTAGTCGCTGTTGAAAAGAGCACCTTTGAAGAGTGCGCTCTCGCGTCGGATTTCTCTAAGCTGACTGTCAATTGTGTTTATGATAAGACCGGCGATATCCTCTCTTCGAATACTTTGATCGGCAAGCCCGGCGAAGGCTATTCTGTCACCCCCGATTCTTCTATCCCGCTCGAGTATGAACTCGCTTCAGTAGAAGGCGATGTAACCGGCACATTCGGAACCGAAGATAAGGTCGTTAACTTCATCTTCACCGATTATGTACCCGAGAGATTCAGAGCTCCCTATGGCGATATCAACGATGACGGTGTTGTCGATACCATTGACGTTACCATTCTCCAGCGTTATCTTGCTGATATGATTGAGCTCGATGACGAGCACATCGCTCGCGGCGATTATGACAGAAACGGTGAGACCGATATCATCGACGCTACGCTGTTACAGCGCTACCTTGCCGGCATGATCAAGCCTACCTACACCGTTACTTCCCGCTATTTGGGCAGACAGGATGACGGAACCGTCAAGTCGATCGGCGACACGAAAGTTGTGACTCTGCGCTATGGTGAATCCTATACCACCGAGCCTTTGACGATCGCTTATTATAAGCTCAACGAGATGCCCGCCAACGCCAGCGGCGTTGCGAACAAGAAGATCGTTGTCAACTACTGGTATTCCTACAGCGTAGCCAGCCCGAAGATGCACGTTAAGCACAGCGGTGACCAGACATGGGCTCCCTACCTTTGGGCGTGGGCTTATGACGGCGCAGGTCAGGCGATCAACTGCTATGACGGTTGGCCGGGCTTGATGCTGACCAATCCCGATGAAGACGGCTGGTATGACGTGACTTTCCCGATCCCCGGCGGTCTGAACTACTACTTCATCATCAGCAACAACGCTAATCCGCAGACGAAAGACTACGGCGTTGTCAACGGTCAGAATGTCGGTATCTCCTATGACGATTATCCCGAGATCTGGGTCGTTATCCAGGATGATCTGGTCGGCAAGAACAACGGCGACTGGTGCAAATACTACAACTACAATCCCGATCTTGCAAACTGATAACATATGATTTGAGCCCATCCTTTCGGATGGGCTCTTTTTCTCCGTATACCTTGACAAATACGCTCGACTGTAGTTTAATGTTAGTAGAATAATTGCAAAGGACGGTTCTGTTATGAATGTAGTATGCTTGGATTTAGAGGGCGTTTTAGTTCCCGAGATTTGGATCGCGTTTGCCGAGGCTTCCGGTATTCCCGAGTTGAAGCGCACGACCCGCGATGAGCCGGATTATGACAAGCTGATGCAATATCGTTTGGATATCCTTGATCAGCACGGGCTTGGTCTGAAAGAGATCCAGGAGACGATTGCGAAGATCGATCCCATGCCCGGCGCGAAGGAGTTTCTCGATGAACTGCGCTCGGAGACCCAGGCGATCATCCTCAGCGATACCTTCTCTCAGTTCGCAAAGCCTCTGATGAAAAAACTCGGTTGGCCGGCGATCTTCTGTAACGAGCTGGTCGTAGACGAAAACGGTAAGATCGTTGATTATAAGCTCAGATGTGAAAAGACGAAGCTGACTACCGTGCGCGCGTTCCAGTCCTGCGGCTTTGACACCATCGCCTCCGGCGACAGCTTCAACGATCTCGCGATGATCCAAGCCAGCAAAGCGGGCTTTTTGTTCCGTGCTCCCGACAGCATACGGCGAGATTATCCCGATATCCCCGCCTGTGATACGTATGACGAACTGCTTTCGCTGATCAGATCCGCTTTATGATCCAAAATAATATGCGCCGAGGTTTTGATGAAACCTCGGCGCTTTCTTTATATACTAATCCTTAATAAAAAGATTTAATCAGATATTAGGGATAAATTTTGCAGAGCACGGCGGGCGACGCAGGCAGGCTGGCGCCTGTCGGGCGACGCAGGCAGGCTGGCGCCTGTCAAGGAGTCCAACAAAGCTATGCGAAATTTAGCCCAATATATGATAAAGGTTTTTATTAAGGATTAGTATTATACCTTGATGTTTTTGACCCGCTGCAACAGCGGCTTCATCAGTCGGATCACGGCGATCTCGATGATCGCGAAGGGAACCAGAACGGCGGCACGCCATAAGAGGATCTGCCAAAAGGGTACATCTTGAAAGAACAGTACCATCAAGACAAAGGAATTGAGCGTCAGCGTACACAGCGCCAGATCGGCGACCTTAGCGATCACTAGGTTTTTGATCTTCAGATCCGTTTGATACAGGCAAACGCCGTAGATGATTCCCTCAATGATATAACAGATCGTGATGCCCGGATTGAATCCCAGCGCGGTTGGCTGTAAAAGATAGCTTAGGATATCCCCGAGCCCGGCGATCAAGCCGGCGCATACCGGACCATAGAGATAACCGGAGATCGCGATGGGGATAAAGGTCAGGCTGATCTTGACGACCGGTAGGGGAATGAAGTTCAGCGAAAAATTCGCGAACATTCCCAGTACCACCCTCAGCGCCAGCATCATGGCGCATACGGCGAGGACGCGAACGTTGGTCAGCTCCTTGGAAGAATCGGCAAATTTTCTGAAAAATGACATAAAAATACCTCCTTCTGCATTCCTTGGCATAACTTGTGTTATGTCCTATCGCACAAGGAGGTTCTCCGTATGCAACAGCGGGATGCAAAGAATACACCGCAGGGGCGCGTGTGCGCATTTCTTTATCTCGAACTCATGTGTCGGATAAAAGAAAAAACAGGCGCGTGCGCGCAGCCCTTTCGTCCTGCTGTCAACTCCCCGTACAGCAAACACTTAACGCGTATTCTTTTACTCTGTTATGTTATATTGTCATCGCGTGGTTGACCTCGTCAGCCTGTGGCAATCTCAACCGAAATAAAACAGTCATTGCGAAGGCTGATTCCGTCAGCCTGTGGCAATCTCAACCGACATCCATTATACTCTTCGATCGATGAATGTCAATAGTTTTATTGACAAGGCTTGTCCAGATCCAGCGCGACCAGATCATGGTGAGGTACCTGTTTATCCTCGGGCGGCAGCTCCATATAGTTGCCGAACGCCATCTTCAGATAGGTGTCATAGCCCTGCGGGATCGGGAACTGCATCCCCTCAAAGTCGTGGTAGATCACGTCTGCGAAAGCTCTCTGCGGATATTCGTTCAGCATATAGTGCGGTCCTGCGCAAAGCTCGGTGCATTTTTCGTGTGTGTTGAAGCTGTAGAGCGTCATTTTACGCTCATGCTTTTTCCATATCTTGGTGCGTCTTTTTCGGGACGGTACCAGCTTCAACAGGACAGAGCCGACGAATCGGATCAGCTTTCCGTGATTGGTGGGGACGACCTCTGTCATATACAGGCTGTACATCATCGCATGATAATACTGCATGTAACGCTTGAACTTTCCGTCGGGACAGCCGTCCAGAGGAAAAACGTCGGTCACGATGCCGTGCGGCACATCGATATCCTTTTGGTTCTCCTTGACCATGGTCGCGGAGGTATCGACAAGGGTAGCGAAACAGTTTCCGGTGAAGGTATCGCCGTCTGTTTTGAGCATCAAGAACCGCTCGTTGCTTTCATAAGTTTTCCACAGTCTGAGCATACGTTCATAATCTCTGCGGGGCATCATCACATCAATGTCGTCGTCCCACGGGATAAAGCCGTTGTGACGGATCGCTCCGATGACGCAGCCGCCCAGCAAAAAGTATTTCAGCTCATATTCCTTGCAGAATTTGTCAAAGTAGACCAAGGATTCGAGCTCCTTTTGCTGCAGCTTTTTTAGCGTATCTCTGTCGAGATGGATAGTCTCACTCATAGTACTTCTTCTTGTTCATCGTCGTAAATGACGGTATTTTTCTTGACGGATTCTTTGATCTCCTCGATCCTGCGCTGCGCGCTGCCGTCCAGACTGTGTTTCCAGAACGGCATTTTGATCAGACCCACCAGCGTGCCGATGCCGTAGCTGATGTGCAGAACGGGGAAGAGGAGGGGCAGGATCAAAAAGAGGGGATTGATCGATTTTTTCAGAACGAATGCGCCGACGGTGTTGACAAAGTTGAACATCGTGTACATCGCCATGATGACGGCGAAATATACCGGTTGACCGCCGAATATCCATATCAGCGAGCTTGCGACCAGCGCCAGCAAAAAGACAAAGGGGATGAAATGGAAGTAACTCAGACACCCCGGACATACGCCCAGCGTCAGTCCGATCCAGTATCCGTTGCCGTATTTTTGACTGATCATGCGTTTGAAGGTGGATCTGGTATGCTGGAAGGAGATGATCTCGGGACAGCAGCACATCTTGTAGCCCGCCTGACGGATACGGTAGTGCAGTTCGTTATCCTCTGTCCTGCCGAGATCCTCGTTGAATCCGCCTACTTTAGCGAAGACCTCGCGTTTATATGCCGCATGGAACAGGCTGTCGTGATATTCCTTCTGCGCGGCGGGTCTGCGGTAGTCCGCGACCGAAGATCCAAACAGCGATTCTTCCGCGGCGAGCAGGGTCTTTGTCCAGGGGTTGGGGTTAGCGCAGATGTTCGGGCGACCGCCTCCGACAATATCCTCGCCCTCCTGGATGTTGAAAACATTTCTGGAAACAAACTGACGCGGGATCTTGGAGTGGGCGTCGACGCGGATGATGATGTCGCCGGTCGCATGTTCGATCGCGACATTCCATGCGCTCGCCTGATTCTTTCCTTTAGAGTTATAGATCTTCACATCATAGAAGCCGTTGTCGGTGTTTTGAAACTCTTCCATGATTTGATGGGTATTATCGGTAGAGTTCGAGTCGATCATGATGACTTCGATTTTATTATGAGGATAGTTTTGATCTCTGAAATCTCTCAAAAGACCTTTCAGAGCATGTTCCTCGTTATGAGCGATCGTACACAGAGATACTCTCATTCTACGGCCATAACCTTTCCACCCGCAAAGTAAACATCATAGCGGACAGCGGTATCGCGGGCAGATACACCGTCTTTCACAAGTGTGTTATGGATTGGATTCCAGAGCGGATTTCGTCAGCCACTTTGCGCTGACGCACAGCGACTGTGTTATATAAGGGATCACATACAGCAGCGGCAGTACGAGAAGTCCCAAAAGCATCCACGGCGTGAAGCTGAAGATCAGCTTCGCGACATCACCCGTGTGATGCTTCATGATATATTTGTTGTACGCAAAAACCTCTTTCGGCGTAAACTGCGGATTATCCGCGCTGACGGTGAATACGGTAAAGTATTTCAGCGAGTACAAAGAAGCAGCAAGGGTAGACAACACCGCGAGGATGAAGTAAACATCCTGATACAGCGTCGTGCCGACAAAGTCAGAGCCGATCCCCGCGCTGATAAGGTCGTACGCGATCAGCGGCGAGTACAGCAATAATACCGGAATGAACATACGAAGGATGTAGCGGATATTCAATTGTAACGCGCTGAAGTAATGCTGCGCGCCGAAATAGTAAAACACATCACGCAGGTCGATGGTGTTGGTATAAGCGGCTTTGTAAAAAGCGCGGATATACCCGTTCATCACAGGCGACAGCAGGAATCCCGCGACCAACGACAGAGGATATCCGATCGCATAGGCGAAGACAGAGATAAGCTTTTCGTCGGATACATAGTTGATGATGACGCAAGAGATCGCGGTCGTAGCGCCGTCGATGATAAAAAACGGCAGCAGGACGATCAGCATCGCGAGGATCGCTTTAACAAAATTCTCTTTCAGTATGCTGCGTGCTTGTGATTTGATGATTGCTTCTGCGGTCAAGATAGGATCATCCTTTGGTGTAAAGATTATACATGCTCTCTAAGCAGATCTGAGCATGTTGGAAGAATTTTTCCACGTTGATACATTCGTTCGCGTTATGAACGTTGCTTTCTTCTCCCTCAAAGATAGGTCCGAAAGCCACGCCTTTTCCTTTCAGCTTGCGCGCGTAGGTGCCGCCGCCGGTGGTGTAGATCGAGGGCTTTTCACCCATGATGTTCTCATAAGATTCCGACAGGAGCTTAACGATCTCGGAATCCTCGCTGAGATACAGCGGCTTTTGATGCGTCAGCACTTTGACATCTATTTTTTCTTTTTCCGCCTGACGCTTGATCTTTTCGAGAATCTCGTCGCCGTCTTTGGTAACAGGGTAGCGGATATCCAGCGTGCAGGTAGCGTAACTGTCGTCGATATGTACGGTGCCGACGTTGACCGTCAGCGCACCCGACTCCTTGTCGCGCATCTTGATGCCGAGCATCACACCGTCGGTATCGACGCCGATATAGTGATCGATGAAAGAGGGGAGAGAGCCCATGGTCAGCGGAGAGAAGTTGGAGGTCAAAAGGTCGATCAGAGCGGTAGCGGCGTTCAGTCCTTTATCCGGCGTAGAGGCGTGAGCCGCTTGACCGCGGGACAGAACCATCATGCCGTCGATGGTGTAGTAAAACTCAAAGGAACCGTTCTTCGCGTCTGCCAAGCGCGCCAGCTGATGATCCTCGTTCTCGGTACAGTCGAGCAGGGCATAAGCGGTGTCGGGCACAGCGTTAGTCGTCTTGCCGGAATGGAGCTGTGTCAGCGTCGTGCCGTTGTGCTCGGTATAAAGCTCCAGCTGTAAAATGCCCTTTTCGCCCTTGCAGATACCGTATTCGCTGTCGGGGGTGAATGACAGCTCGGGGACAGGCTCGTGCTTGAAGTATTCGTCCATATCCTCCATGCCGCGTTCTTCCGATGTACCGAAGATCGCGCGCAGTGTGTTTTTGCCGACGACGCCGTTGTCTTTTAGCGCCTTCAGACAGTACAGGTTGATGAGAGCGGCGCCTTTGTCGTCAGCTACACCGCGGCCGTACATATATCCGTTATCGCCGATCGACAGCTCAAAGGGTAATGAATCCCAGTTGTTGCCCTCCGATACGACGTCAAGGTGCGCCAGTACGCCGCAGAGCTTACCGCCTTCTCCCAATTCTGCATGACCTGCCACGTTATTGATGCTCTCAGCCTTCAGCCCGAAGCTGATCGCTTTTTTCATCATCCAGTCCAGCGCCTCTTTGCAGCTTTCCTCAATACCTGAGACCGATTGTATCGCGATCAATTCGGCAAGATCTGTAATAATGTCCTCTTTGTAATCGAGAATTTTTTCACCGAAACTCATGGTTTCCTCCTCATAGATTGGTTTTCTGTTTTATTCTGTATATTCTTCGATGGCTGCACTTTTTACGCAGTCCCTTGTTGATAACGAGATAGATGACCAGTATCAAAAACGCTCCGCCGGATAGGACACAGCCTTCCTTCAGCATCGGCGTTGTGTAGCGGAATTCGATTTCACTGGTCGTATGACCGGGTACCCTCACCGCCATAAATCCGATATTGACCTTGGTGATGTCGACCGGCTCTGAGTTGACCGTAGCGGTCCAGCCTTTGTCATAGGGTACGCTGAAAAAGAGCAGGTTGTCGTCACCTTTGTTGGTGAATGTCGCCGTAAATCCCTCTTTTGTGTAAGCAAACGAGGAGCAGGAGTTTTCTTTCAGACGCAGAACGTCCTCTTGATATTGAGGTTCGTTATACTCAAAATCAGCGGTAATACTGTCAAATCCCTCGTAGCTCGGGCGATAGGTGTTCTGTGGATTGTTATCATTGTGCGAGATATTCAGATTCAGATACATGCCGTCGGTATATCCGGTGATATCGGCGTATTTCTTCATATCATCCTGTGACAGCGCCATCGCCTTGAGAAGGGCAAGGTGCTTGCCGCCATCGGGTAGATCGATGAGCTCCTCTTCGGTAAAGAATCTGTCATAGGTAAAGCCTATCGGGATATAAAAGAGGTTTTCATAGATCGCATAGCCGTTTTCGGTATCGATATAACGATAGCCGGGCATGAGATCGGTCTCGTGATCTTCGTTGTCATCCTCTTCTTCTATAAAGAAATACTTGACGGACAATAAAGCGCGTAAGCCGTAGTATTCCACATCCGGCCTCGAACCGACGGTACGCGGTACGCCGACTTTGTTATAAAAGTCGATCAGCGATCCCGGCACGATGCTGTGAAACGCCTGGATCGTCGGCACCTGCCAGTACATTCCGATGTTATCGGAAGATTGATAAAAATCCGAGCGAACCTCTTTGATGTCATGGAGCGTGACGTCCTCACCGCGGTTGAGCGCATAGTTGATCATAAACGTGTCGTCGCGGTCGGCATATCGTCTTGCGATCCAGATATAGGTAACGCTGTAGCAGGCGATGAATAAGCTCAAGCCCAGTGCTGTGGCTCTGAAAAAGAATTTCGGCTTTTTGCGGAATATGACATAGAGCAGCAGCGTCATCGCCAGTCCGCCCACGGCGGCGATCACAAAGATCCAGAAAACGAGCGGTGATTCTTCCAACCCGAATACCGTGATCTTCACATGACCGTCGAGTTCCTTCCTCTGCGGCGTCAGTCCTATGAGCAGAGCGGCAGCTAATGTGAGGACAACGGTTGGGATCAATCCCCGTTTGAAGTCGACCTGCCTGAGGTCGTCGAGCGATTGGACCGTTACCAGCGCTGTCAGCAGCGTCAGCATATAGAACCATCTTGCGTAATAGGTGCTGTTCAAGCACTGAAAAGCACTGTTCAGAACGGGTACTACCGCCATGATCAGCAGGATGATGATCATTCTGCGGAAGAAGCTGCGTTTCTTTCTGTGCAGATACGCGATCACGAATGTCATCGAGAACATCGGCAGATACGCCGCGACAGAGGACCATTTCGCGCCGGCGGAAGAGGTGAAGTTGTTTTTTGCCGGAACATCTCCGGGGAAGAACATGCTGACAAAGATCTGGATATATCGCTGCGTTCTGGGATAGATCAGCGCGTCCCAGCCGTTGATGATCTGCGATACACGACTGTTGTCGATGATCGCGGCAACAGACGGCAGGAGCAGGAACATCGACAGGAAGAAGCCGATGACACATTCTATCGCCAGAGCGATAAACTCTTTAAGACGGAAGCGATACGACTTGGAGATAAGCTTGACCACATAGTAGATCGCGACAAAGACGACCTGCCCGAAGAAAAAGTAGTAGTTGACCACCGCGCAGGCAAATACCGCCAACGCGACGACGCCCCTGCGTTTTGTCGCGTGAAATTCATCCAACGCCGCAAGCAGCAGCGGAAAGAAGATCATCGCTTCATGAAAGTGGAAAAAGAAGATGTTATAAATCGAAAAGCCGGAAAAAGCGTAGATCACGCCGCCGACGACGGCATATTTTCTGTGCCTGACATACCGTTTGATGTACAGGTACGCGGAAAGCGAAGCGAATGCCGGCTTCAGCATCAGCAGAGGTCCGATCGAATAGGGTACCCATGCCGACGGGAGCAGGATCGTTAACCAGAAGAAGGGAGAGCCCAGAAGATAGAAGCTGTAGCTGCCGATGAAATTGGCGCCGAGATCGGTCAGATGGCTCCAACCGATGTCTGAGCTGCGGATCGAATCGTGCGCGAGCTGATAGAAAGGTATCTGCTGGACGTTGAAATCGCCGTAATACAGAAAATAACCGTTGTCATAGATCATGACCGGTATCACGATGAATGCCGAGAGAAGCAGCGCCCAGAGGAAGGAAAAGAGGGCATAGGGTCGCTTATCGTTTTCCGGGCGATTCAGTACCAATTTCAGCCCTCCTGTCAAAAGTTCTTTACCTTACGGTAAAAGTGTGATAGAATATGTATACACTATAACTTATGTATTATAGCACACATTGTTTGAAAATGCACGAATTATTTTATTTTTTTGACAAATAAAAGGAGAAACGGATATGAATCGCTTTTTTGCCATGCTATCGAGGATGAAATATATTGATCGCTGGGGACTGATGAACAATACGAAGACCGAGAATATTTCCGAGCACAGCCTTGAGGTCGCGATCTTAGCGCACGCTTTGGTCAGCATAGCGAACGTTAGGCTGGGGGAGAACCTCAACGCAGACAAAGCGGCGGTCATCGCGATCTTCCATGACGCGGGCGAGATCATCACAGGCGATATGCCGACGCCGATCAAGTACTACAACCCCGAGATTAAAAGCGCTTATAAGGCGATCGAAAAGGTTGCTGAGGAGCGGTTGATCTCCATGCTGCCCGAGGATCTTCGCGCGATCTACCGCCCCGTGATCTCTAACGAGGACGCTGTTTTGGAACAGTATGTCAAAGCCGCCGATAAGCTGTCAGCCTTGATCAAGTGCATCGAAGAGGTGCGCATGGGCAATAACGAGTTTCTCAAAGCGAAGGAATCGACCGAAGCCTCTATCCGCGATATGACGCTGCCCGCCCTTGAAATCTTTATGGAAGAATGTATGCCGGCGTACTATCTGACACTAGACGAACTGGGATAGGATAGCAACAGTCATCCTATGCGACTGTGGATTATCCACAAGATATGCCGTTATTGCTGTCGAAATATGCCGTAACTTGTAAAAAAATTATTAATTTGGGCATTAATTTCTTTTATAGAAAATAAAAAATTGCTGATCAGTGTATAATATTAGGGTATATTTACGATGTGAGATTATGCCCATTCATCGAATGTTATCAAGAAAATGAAAGGCGGTTATTCCGATGTCAAAAAACAACGACGATTTTGTTGATATTGCATCCTCCGCTGATGTAAAGAAGGTATATGGCAGAGAGCGCCGCAGCGATCTTCCCAAGCGCAAGAACAAAGGCTTGGCGCGACGGATCGTCGTGCTCGTCCTCTCGTTGATCATGCTGCTTGTCGGTTCCGGTCTGTTGTTCTATTATAATGTCCTTGACAGGATGACCTTCAAAGACCTCGAACCTGCCGCTCCCGCTCCGACCGGCAATACTAGTGAAACGACCACTTATTCGATCGCTAACGGAGGATCGACCCTCCTTTCCAGCGATAACGTTCTGAATATCCTCCTGTTCGGACAGGATTCTCCTGCCAGCGAACAGGATCACGGTCGATCCGATACAACGATCCTGTTATCGATCGATAACGTGAACAAGAAGCTCAAGCTGACTTCTTTCCAGCGCGATACCTACGTCAGCATCCCCGGCTACGGTGATAACAAGATCAACTCCGCGTTCACTTTCGGCGGAGAGAGACTGTCGATCGACACGATCGAGAGCAACTTTGGTATCAAGGTCGACAAGTACGCTACGGTCGATTTCTCCTCGTTCAGAGAGGTTATCGACGCGCTCGGCGGCGTCGATATTGAGCTGACGCTCGAAGAGATCAAGTATATCAACGCGCAGATCGACGTCAACGATCAGACTGACGTCACGAGCTTTTTGAAGTATGATGCAACCAAAGAAAAGCAGATGGTTCACCTGGACGGCTATCAAGCGCTCTGGTACGCACGAGATCGCGGTGAGGAGAGCTTGGGCGGTAATCCCGAGTACAGCTTCTCCGGCGACGACTGGGATCGTACCTCCCGCCAGCGTAACTTGATCCAGACGATCGTCAAGAATCTTCGTGAGAACGCTTCTCTGACAGAGCTTGTCAGTATCGCCAACAAGATCGGCCCGCTGATCACTACCAACCTCAAGAAGGGTGATATCACCTTCCTTGTATCCAATATGATGACCTATATCGGCTATGATATGGAGGAAATGTCGTTGCCGACGCTGGGCCACTGGAGATACGGTACGACCTCCGACGGTCAGAGCGTTATCGCGATCGACGACTGGGACGGCGTACGCAAGGACGTCGCGAAGTTCATTTATGAAGACTCCGTTTCCTCTTCTTCATCCTCTTCCGCTTCCTCGTCGACAGGTCCTACAACCGCACAGTAATTTTATTCGCGGAAGCTCGCGTTACGGGTTTCCGCGATTTTTTTGACAGAGGTTATTATGAGTAACAAAAAGAAAGAACTGATCCGTTCACTGAAATTTGTTTTGTTTTCGATCTCAGCCGGTGTGATCCAGATCGTGTCCTTCACGCTGTTGACCGAGTTCTCACCGCTGAGTTACTGGCCGTGCTATCTGATCTCGCTGGTGCTTTCGGTCGTTTACAACTTTACGATCAACCGAAAATTCACCTTTCATTCCGCCGCGAACGTTCCGATCGCGATGCTGAAGGTTTTCCTGTATTATTGCGCGTTCACGCCGCTTTCGACGATCGGCGGCAACTTTCTGGTGGAGACGCTTCACTGGAACGATTATCTGGTCGAGATCCTCAGCATGCTGTTGAACTTTATCACGGAATTCCTGTTCACCCGCTTCGTTGTCTATGGTAAGCAGGTGGATAATGACGAGAAGTACATCGAAAAAGAATCAAAGAAGACCGGTAAGATTCTGAAGAAATCCGCTGATGAATTGAATAAGACATAAGAAAAACCGACTGTGAAAAAACGAACTTTCGTCATCGCGAGGAGCGAAGCGACGC
This sequence comes from uncultured Ruminococcus sp., assembly GCA_902790985.1. Lineage (GTDB taxonomy): Bacteria > Bacillota > Clostridia > Oscillospirales > Acutalibacteraceae > Ruminococcoides. The sequence continues at coordinate 207 of CADAUE010000054.1, read as the reverse complement.
GGTGATCTCCCAAGGTTCTATCTTACCTTTGTGGGATCGCCACGGGCTAAAGCCCTCGCAGTGACTGCGCTTTTTCACAGCCGGTTTTTATACTAAGTAGCAATAAAAACTTTAATATCTATTGCGGAGAATTCCGCATAACTGCGTTGTCAGTCTTGACAGGCGCCAGCCTGCCTGCGCCCTCCGCCTTGTTATGCGAAATTCTCC